>JAGHEJ010000069.1 GCA_017889345.1 Clostridiales bacterium
ATTTGCATACAAATATCTTTAGCAACCTTAGATACTTCTTCATTTTTAAGATTGCTTTTAAGTTCAACCATTACACCAATTTTACCATCACCATGAATATAATTATTAACAACTCCATCATTTGAAGAATAGTTAACTATTCTTCTTAAAGAAATATTCTCTCCAAGCTTAGCAACTAATCCAACAACCGCATCTTTAACAGTAGGAAATTCTTCATTAAACTTATATTGTAATTTTTCTATTTCATTAACGTCTTCACAAGAATTTTCTTGAGCTATTTGACAAATTTCTTTAGACAAACCTACAAATAATGGATTTATAGCAACGAAATCTGTTTCGCAATTCAACTCAACTAAAGTACCTTTTGAAAAATCTTCGCTAACATAAGAAGAAACTACTCCTTCTGCAGCTATTCTACCAGATTTCTTAGCAGCTGATGACAAACCTTTTTCTCTTAAAACATCTATAGCCTTCTTTAAATCTCCATTAGTTTCTGATAAAGCTTTTTTACAATCCATCATTCCTGCACCAGTTAATTCTCTTAACTCTTTAACTAATTGAGCAGTTACCATATAAAAATACCTCCTAAAGTTTTATAAAATTAAGCTTCTTGAATTTCTTCTACTTCTACAGCTACCTCTTCTTGCTCTATAGTATCCACACCCTGTCTTCCCTCTATAATAGCATCAGCTATTTTGCTAGTTATTAATTTAACAGCTCTTATAGCATCATCATTTCCAGGAATTGGGTAATCTATTTCATCTGGATCACAATTTGTATCAACAATAGAAACAATCGGAATACCTAATTTTTTAGCTTCAAGCACAGCATTTCTTTCTTTCTTAGGATCAATTATAAACATTGCCCCTATATTATTTGCATTTAAGTTTTTAATTCCACCTAAGTTTCTTTCCAACTTTTCTATTTCAACTTTTAATTTTATAACTTCCTTCTTTAACATAACAGAGAAAGTTCCATTTTCTTCCATCTCTTTTAATTCTTCAAGACGCTTGATTCTATTCTTTATAGTTCTAAAGTTAGTTAACATACCACCTAACCATCTATAATTAACGTAGTGCATCCCAACTCTTTCTGCTTCTTCAGCAATTGTATCTTGAGCCTGTTTCTTTGTTCCAACAAAAAGAATATCTTTTCCTTCTGCAGCTAAACTTCTTACAAACTCATACGCCTCTTCTAATTTTTTTACAGTTTTTTGTAAATCTATGATATATATACCATTTCTTTCTGCAAAAATAAATTTATCCATTTTAGGGTTCCATCTTCTTGTTTGATGTCCAAAATGAACTCCAGCTTCTAATAATTGTTTCATTGATATAACTGACATTTTAAAAATCCTCCATTGGTTAAATCTTCCACTAACTTCTTTAAGAACAACTTATTTCAAAAGCACCAATTCTTAAGATTAATTAGTGTGTATACTTAATAACGATATTACTATATCATATAAAATACTATGGTTCAATATTGTTTTTATTTTTTACTTGAAGTTTTCTTATTATTTGATTCACAATTTAAATCAATACACTCATAGATTTCTTCTTTCTTTCTATTAGTCTTTTTAACTGTTATTCCTCCACATACTTTACATTTAACTGTAGAACTTGGCTCATACCAAGATACAAAATCACATTCGGGATATTTTTCACATCCATAAAATACTTTACCTTTTTTACTCTTTTTAACAAGTATCTTACTATTGCACTTAGGACAGTTAACATCCAATTCTTTTGTAATTGACTTTGTATTTTTACATTCAGGATACCCTGGGCACGCTAAGAACATTCCAAATCTACTGTATTTTTTCACCATATTACGACCACATTTATCACAGATTACATCTGTAACTTCATCTTCAATAACAACCTTTTCAATTGTATTTTCAGCATTTTCAATTTTTTTACTTAAAGGATCATAAAATTCATGAACTATTTTACGCCACTTCATTTTTCCTTCTTCGATACAATCAAGTTTTTTCTCCATATCTGCCGTAAAATCAACATCTACTATTTCTGTAAAATTTTTTTTAATCAAATCATTTACTATTATACCTAATTCAGTAGGTATAAACTGTTTATTTTGACGTTTTATATACATTCTATCAAACAATGTACTAATCGTTGGAACATATGTACTCGGTCTTCCAATTGACTTTTCTTCCATTAACTTAACAAAAGAAGCTTCTGTGTATCTTGGTGGAGGTTGTGTAAAGTGCTCTATATGTTTTGCCTCAATATTTTTAAGTTCTTCATTTTCTTGAAAATCCGGAATAACCAAATCTTTATTTTCATCCTTGTCATCATTATACACTTTTAAAAAACCATCAAACTGAAGCACCGAACCACTTAATTTGAATAAATAATTGCCATTTTTTACATTTACAGATACCGTTTTATACATTGCGTCACTCATTTGACTAGCAACAAATCTTTTCCATATCAAAGAATACAATTTATATTGGTCATCTTTTAAAGTTTGCTTTGCTAATTCTGGTGTTATATTAACATTTGTTGGTCTTATAGCTTCATGAGCATCTTGAATATTCTTGTTTTTAGTGTAATATCTAAAAGAATCTAACTTATAACTATTCCCATACATCTGACTTATATATTCGCTTGCTTGTTGAAGAGAGTCATTAGATAATCTAACAGAATCTGTTCTCATATAGGTAATCAATCCGATAGTTCCATGACCTTTGATTTCTACCCCTTCATATAAAGTTTGAGCAACAGACATTGTTATTTTACTTTGAAAATTCAATTTTTTATAAGCATCTTGCTGGAGTGTGCTAGTTGTAAAAGGAGGAAGCGGTCTTTTATTTTTAATTCCATTTTTTATTTCGCTTACAATATATTTATTTTGAGATAAATTATTTAAAATTTCTAAAGCCTCTTTTTCATTCAAATCTTTTATTTTATCTTGTTTAAAAGAATGAAGCTTAAGCGTAAATTTTCGATTACCTTTTTTTCCAATACCTTCTATGGTAAAGTATTGCTTTACTTCGAATTTATTTATCTCTTCTTCTCTATCACATATTAACTTAAGTGCAGCAGATTGAACCCTACCAGCACTTAGCTTAGGTTTTACATTTTTCCATAAAATTGGACTTATTCCATAACCAACAAGTCTATCAACTATTCTCCTTGCTTGCTGTGCATCTACTAAGTTTTGATTTATATTTCTAGCATTTTTAATAGAATTTTTAACAGTTGTTTTTGTTATCTCATTAAATTCAACTCTACATTTTTCGTTTAAATCAATTCCCAATATATAAGCTAAATGCCATGAAATAGCTTCTCCTTCACGGTCAGGGTCTGTTGCTAAAAAAACTTTTTCACTTTTTTGAGATGCTTTTTTCAATGATTTTATTAAATCAGCTTTACCTCTAACATTTATATAGTTAGGCTCATAATCTTCTTCTATAGATACTCCTAACCTACTTTTCGGAAGATCTCTAATATGCCCCATCGAGGCAACAACCTCATAATTTGAGCCTAGGTATTTCTTTATTGTTTTCGCTTTTGCTGGTGATTCAACAATAACTAAATATTTTGCCATAACCTATCCCGAAAGATTTACACCTCCCTTTTTATTTAAAACACAGTTAATAATAATACACATCATAATTTAAAATATAATATATTTTTTTTCATATGTAGTCAATATTTAAAATATTTAATTAATATAACTAGCTTATTTTTGATTGATAAACGTTTCCGCCAACAGATTCAATTATATTTAAATTTTCTAGTTCAAATAATATCTTATATAAATCAACAATCTCTATACCTGTAAAATTTACAATCTCATCAATATTACTTGGTTTATTTTTAATAAGAGAAAACACTTTATACTTGGATGGATTATTAAATAATTTTTCATATTTAACATCTAATGTCGATTTTTTAGACTTATTTAATTTAAAAATTTCATATAGAGTATCAATGCTTGAAATTATATATGCCCCGTCTTTTATTATGTCATTACAGCCTTTACTATTAGCCCAATATATTGGACCTGGCACAGCTGCTATATCTTTTCCATATTCAAGGGCATACCTTACCGTAATCATTGTTCCACTTCTCTCTTTCGCCTCTACAACTATTAATCCATCACCCAAAGCACTTATAATCCGATTACGGGCTGGAAAGTTATATTTATCTGGCTTTGTATAAATGTCATATTCAGATATAATGCAACCTTTTTCAGATATAACATCAAAGTATTTTGCATTTTCTTTTGGATAATAATTTAGAAGACCTGAACCAAGTACACATATTGGAATTCCATTATTTTCTAAACAAACTTTATGTGAAAGAATATCTATACCTACTAAAGTCAATCTTTGAAAATAAAAATTAAAATATAGTTATATTATAGTAGAAACAATTCAAATCGCAATTATTTATTAAATAGTACCTCTATTCAACACTCTATTTTTTTTAATTTAACTTCTAAAACTTCATTATTATTCACTAACACATATTCAATATTTTCTGTTAAAAATCATTTCGTCAATATATTAAATTTATTTTTTTAGTATTTTTAAATTGAATGTCATTAACAGCAATTTTCATTTCTTGAATTTTAGAGTCAATATTATCTCTAAATTTAATAAACTCATCTTTTGAAATTAAATTCAACTTATAATTTTTAAAGTATTCTCTTTTTTGCAACTTTAAATTATTAATCTTATCACATAAATAATTATATGAATGAAGATTAGATTTTTCATGATTATTAAAAATACTGTTTAAAATACTAATTAATTTATTTTCAATATCTTTAACTTTACTTATATTAGTCTTCATTCCCTTAAGTTTGCAAATATCACATTTGAAATATTGATACTTATTTTGACTAATAGTGTATCTTAAACAATGACTACATTCACTGCATTTAACAAAACCTTGTAATTCTGATTTTTGATTAGGTTCACTAGGTTTCTTAGGTTTATATTTAGATCTCTTATATTTTAATTTTTGCTGAACAGAGCTAAATAATTCTTTTGTAATAATAGGATCATGATTATTTAGTACTCGTTCCCAATCTTCTTGTTTTATACGTTTTTTATGATTACTACCAATTGAAATACTAGCAAATTTATTAAAAACATATGTTCCAATATAGATTTCATTATGCAAAATATCTAAAACGTTGTCATGTCTCCATACACTATCTTTATGATTTTTACCCAAAACTTTTAGATAACTATAATCCATAAAAGTAGTTTGTTTTTTCCTATTACTTGGAGTAATAATATTTTCAGAATTTAATATTTTGGCAATATCTCTTGAAGATTTATTTTCATTTGCCATTTCAAATATTCTTTTTACAATTTCAGATGTTTCTTTATCGATAATTATTCTATGTTTATTATTAGGATCTTTTATATAACCATAAGGAGGACTCCAAGACAAAAATTTACCCTCCCTTTTTAATTTATTAGATGTTGATTTAACTTTATTTGAAATGTCTTTAGAATAGAAATCATACAATAAAGTTTTAAATCTAATATCCACACTATTTTGAAATTCATTTTTATTCAAACTATCATAGTTATCATTTATTGATATAAACCTAACCCCTAAAAACGGAAATATATTTTCTAAATAATTGCCTAATTCTATATAATCTCTCATAAACCTTGAAAAATCTTTAACAATTATACAGCTTATATTTTTATTTTTAATATCTTTAAGAAGTTTCTGGAATGAAGGTCTATTTTGATTCGTTCCAGAATATCCGTCATCAATATACTCTTCTACACTAAAATTTTCAATCAAATTATTTTGTTCTAAATACTGTTTTATATATAAGCGTTGATTTAATATGCTTTTACTTTCCTTATCTGTTAA
>JAGHEJ010000106.1 GCA_017889345.1 Clostridiales bacterium
TTATAAAAGTCTCTTTAACATCTTTGTTCATTATAATATCGATTTCTCTATGTCTATATCTTAAATCAGGATCAGTCATACCATGAAACTTCTCAGGTAAAACTCTTAAAGATTTACAAATCATTTCAATTTTTAAAACTCTAATTGTAACTTCCCCAACTTTTGTTTTAAAAACTTCCCCTTCAACATGTACAATATCTCCTATATCATAAGAAAATACTTCCTCAAGGGCATCTTTTCCTAAAATATCAACTTTTGCAAAAAGTTGTATTTGTCCTTTATAATCTTGAATTGTTATAAAACCTGCCTTACCTTGACCTCTTTTAGTCATTATTCTTCCAGCAACTTTTACAGTTTTTCCCTCAAACTCTTCATAGTTTTCAATTATTTCTTTTGAGTAATTTGTAATTTCAACCTTATAAACATCAAATGGATTCTTTCCTTTTTCTTGAAGATCGCTTAATTTATTTCTACGTATTCTCTCTTGTTCATTAAACTGATTTTCATTGTGTTCCATAACAAATCTCCTTAAGTTTATTTCTACTTTCTCTCTATATTAACAATTTTATATTTGCAAGGTCCTCCAGGAGTATTAACCACAAATTCGTCATTTACTTTTTTACCAATAAGCTCAGAACCAACAGGTGATTCATTAGATATTTTATTTTCAAAAGTATCAGCTTCAGCTGAACCTACTATTGTGTATGTAATCTCCTCTTCAAATTCATAATCATAAAGCGTAACAGTTGAACCAATAGATACAACATCTGTTGAAATTTCACTTTCATCTATTAACTCAACATTTTTAAGCTTATTTTCTATCTCTGCAATTCTTCCTTCTAAAAATGCTTGCTCATTTTTAGCCTCATCATATTCAGAGTTCTCACTTAAATCACCATATCCCCTAGCAACTTTTATTTTCTCAGTAACTTCTTTTCTCTTAACAGTTTTAAGATACTCAAGCTCTTCCTCTAATTTACGTAAACCCTCATTAGTAATTAAATATTTTTTATCACTCATAAATCTTCTTTTCTCCTTTAATAAAAAATTACTAACAAAAAACTATTAGATAATTATAATTTACATACTTTTATATGTCAATTCAATGGAATGATTTTAAAATATAAGTTACATATTTTTATATTCCTCTAATAAGAGTAGAATTTTTTCAAAGTCAAGTAATGAGTTTATCTCTCTTTTTACTTCAGCTGAATCATCAAGTCCTCTTAAATACCATCCAGCATGTTTTCTCATTTCTAAAATCCCTTTTTTATTATTTTCATATTTCAAAGCCTTATGATAATGTTCAATTAAATTTTCAACAATAAACTTATGACTTCTCTCTTTTTTTACATACTCTTTATTTTCCATTTTAGCTTGTAAATATAAATTTAAATCTTCAAAAATCCAAGGCCTTCCTTGAGCTCCACGTGCAACAGCTCCAAAACTACATCCCGTATGCTCTAAAATTTTAAATCCATCATCATAATTAAAAATATCTCCATTTGCAATAATTGGAGTTTTAACAAGATTTCTCGCTTCTTTTATTACATCCCAATTTGAATTTCCTTTATACATTTGCTTTGCAAATCTTCCATGTATTGTTATAAAA
>JAGHEJ010000005.1 GCA_017889345.1 Clostridiales bacterium
ATCATATCAGTAAATTCGCCATAACAGTTATCTACAAAAATATATATGTCTTTATTTACGCTTTTTATAATTTTTACTATATCTTCTATGTCTTGTATGGAAATAGATTTTCTTAAAGAATATCCTCTAGAACGTTGAATGTATATCATTTTGATTTTTTTGTTTGATTTTATTGTTTCAATAATGACTTCTTCATCAAAATTATCATCTTTTAAATCGCATTGTATATATTCGCATCCTAGATCTTTTAAATTTCCTTTTTGATCACAACCATCTATGCCAATAACATTTCTGATTGTGTCATATGGTTTTCCTGTTATTGAAAATAATACGTCGCCTTTTCCTAAATTTCCAAGTAGGGCACAGCCGATTGCATGTGTTCCATTTACAAATTGTAATCTAACTAAGGCACTTTCCGTATTAAATATTTCACTATATAAACTTTCAATTCCATCTCTACCTAAATCTGTGTAAGCATATCCCGTCGTACTAGTAAAATGTGAATCAGATATTTTATGCTTCTTGAAAGCTTTTAACACTTTGTGTTGGTTGTATAATTTTATGAATCTTAAATCTTCAAAAATAGGTTTTACGTCATTATAACTTTTTTCATAAACATCATAAATTTGTTTTCCAAATAAATCGCTAATAAAACTCCTCATGTTGTAAAAAATTAACTCCTATTAAAATCTTTAATTATATAATTCAAAACATCATCTTCGCTTTTTTCATCTTTGAAAATAAATTCACTATTCTCTTCTTTTTTGAACCAAGTTATTTGCCTCTTTGCATAGTTTCTGGAATTTTGTTTTATCTTTTCAATCATTTGTTCATTTGTTGTAATACCATCTAAATAATCAAAGACTTCTTTATATCCAATTCCTTGCATTGATTGAAGATCTTTTGTATAACCTTTTTCTCTCAAACATTTCACTTCATCAATAAGACCATTTTCTATCATGATGTCGACTCTTTTATTTATGTTTTCATAGAGTTTTTCTCTATCAAGGTTAAGGATATAATATTTGAAATCGAAAATAGGTTCTTTATCTTGTTTGAAGTGACTAAAAGGTTTTTTAGTTATGTGGTAAACTTCCAAAGCTCTTACCACTCTTTTTACATTATTGTAATGAATGTTTCTATAGCTTTCATTATCAATATCTTTTAATAGCTCATGGATATATTTGTTACCCTTTTCTTCCGCAAGCTTATATATGTAATCACGATACTCTTTGTCTTCTCCTGAAGTGCAATGCTTTTGATCATACAAAAGTGATCTGATATAAAGTCCCGTTCCGCCTACAATAATAGGCAATTTATTTTTGGATAAAATTTCATCAATCGCTTTTTTACCCAAATCAACATAGAAAGAAACATTGAAAATTTCATCAGGCTCACATACATCAATTAAATGATGTTTTATTCCACACATTTCATCTTTGTTAATTTTAGCTGATCCAATATCCATATATTTATATACTTGCATCGAATCTGCAGAAATTATTTCACCATTCATCTTTTTTGCTAACTTTATAGATAAATTGGTTTTTCCGACACCAGTAGGTCCAGCTAAAATCAAAATCTTTTTACTCATAGTTCTATATCCTTCTAAACATTTTTTCAATTTCTGATAATGAAAATTTAATGATGATTGGTCTTCCATGTGGACACGTGAACGGATTTTCTAATTTCATTAACTTAGATACTAAAATTTTCATCTCTTTATCATTAAGTTGACAATTAGCTTTAACTGCACTTTTACATGCTTTCGTTGCGATTAAATCGTATTTTACCTCATCTAAAGTTCCCGAACCAAAATTTTCTATATTTTGAATTATATCTAAGATTAAAGATTTAGCATCACAATCTTTAAATTCAAAAGGAACTTCTCTGATTACAATCGAGTTTTCACCAAAATCCTCTATACTGAAACCGTACTTGTCAAAACATTCTCTGTTACTTGAATATGTAGCGTACTCAAGTTGCTCAAGATTTATGACAATTGGTATTATGAGTTGTCTTATTATGTTTTGAGTTTTTATTTTGTTTATGAATTCCTCGAATAATATTTTTTCATGAGCAACGTGTTGATCAATGATATAAAAACTTCTATACCATTCTCCAATTATGTACGTGTTATCATATTGCCCTATTATTTTAAAATCTGAAATATCTTTTTCATTATTTAAAACTTCAAACTTGAAGTTCTCTTCAAATTCTTCTACATGATCTTTATCAAATTCTTCTTTTCCCACAATATTGTACGGTATTGTTTCCTCTATCGCCTGAGAATTAAAATTATCATTACGTTTTTGTATAAACGCCTGTATATCTTCTTTTGTAAAAGGTGATGTTTCTATTTGGCTTTGAATTGATTCTATTAACATTGAAGTGTTGCTTCCGCTTCGTGATGAAATTTCGCTCAAGTGATTTTTCTTTACCAATGTAGAATTTGACAAATAATCATTTAATTCATTAATACACGTTTTATATAAAAATCCATAGACTGATCTTTCATCTTCAAATTTTATTTCTGATTTTGTAGGATGTACATTCACATCAATTTCTTTAGAGTTGATATTTAGAAATAAAATGAAGAATGGAAACTTATTTACTGTCATATAACTTTTGTAAGCATTCTCGATAGACAAAATCAAATTTCTATTCCCAACAATTCTGTTATTAACAAAGAAATATTGATTCTTTCTTGAACTCTTACAAAAGTTAATATCTCCAATATATCCAAAAATATTCATTTTTTCACAATCATTTTCTACAAAAACTAAATTTTCCAGAGTACTAGCTCCAAAAATATTTATGATTGCGTCTCTTAATCCTCTTCCATTTGTTTTAAATACAGGTTTATCATTTACGATATATTCAAATGAAACTTCATAATTTGATATTGCAAGCTTCGTTACAACTTCACGAATAATTGCAGTCTCTCTACTCTCGCTTTTCAAAAATTTAAATCGAGCAGGAGTATTATAAAACAAATCACAAACCTCTATTTCTGTTCCAATATTACTCGCACATTCTTTTTTATAAAGAATTTCTCCACCTTCAATCTTAATGCTCATACCATAATCAAATTCTTTACTACGAGATTTCAAAAAAACTTTTGAAACAGCTGCGATACTTGGAAGAGCCTCTCCTCTAAAACCAAGAGATATAATATTAAATAAATCTTCCTCATTTTTAATTTTGCTGGTTGCGTGAGGGAGAAACACTTTTTCTATATCCTCATGGTGAATTCCTTCTCCATCATCAGAGATTTTTATACTCTCCTTACCACCACCAGAAATTTGTATAATTATATTTTTTGCTCCAGCATCTATACTATTTTCAACAAGCTCTTTTACAATAGCAGCAGGTCTTTCTACAACTTCACCAGCAGCAATTTTATTTGCAACGGAAATATCTAAAACATTTACTCTACCCATTAAAATGACCTTTTTATTTCAATTAATAATAAAAAATTATAAAATATTATAATGAAAATCGCAAGTTTTTTACAAAAAATAAAGAGTAAACATAACGCTTACTCTATCTTTTATTTTTCATTTCAATCATATCTCCATATATAGGAGTTGGCATACCAAAACCACCAGACACATCAATAATTTGTCCTGTTGTAAATGCAGAATCATCACTTGCAAAATACAATACTGTTCCTGCAACTTCCTCAGGCTTACCCATTCTCTTAATAGGAGTATGTCTTAAGAAAAACTCTTTAAATTCATCACTCAATTTTTCATTCACTGCATCTGTTGCTGTCATTCCAGGTAATACTGCATTGCAACGAATATTATCTCTAGCACATTGTGTAGCAATTAATTTTGTTAAATAATTAATTGCTGCTTTGCTCGTTCCGTATGAAATTTGTGAAATGTCAGGACGCAATCCCCCAATAGAAGATATGTTTATAATACTTCCACCATCGTTTGACGCCATATGTGGTATAACAGCTTGAGAAGTCATAAACACACTTGAAAGATTTATATCAACGATTGATATAAACTCTTCATAATTCGTACTTTTGATATCTAAATCTTTTCTAGGATCTGATGTCCCAAAATTATTAACTAAAATATCAATTCTTCCTTCGTTTCTTATAACTTCATCTACCATAGAAACATAAGTTTCCTTTTTAGTAGCATCACTATAAACGACTTTTACCATAAATCCTTTGTCATTTAATTCTTTTGCTTTGGAATTGGCAAGCTCTAAATTTCTTGCTGCCATATAAACAATTGCACCTTCTTCTGCAAATCGTTTTACACATTCAAATCCAATGCCTCTTGTTGAAGCTGTAATTAACGCTACTTTGTTTTTCAATTTCATTTTCATAGAACTTCCTCTCTAGTGTAATTAATTTTTATGACTTAGATGTTCTTTTAATTTTTGACAATCTCTTTGCACTTTTCAACTATATCATTTAGTTTTCCAAGCGCCTCAATAGGTGTTAAATTCATCGTATCTATTGATGAAATATTTTCCATTAACTCTTGTGTTTCCTCATCAACATAATTATCGCTTAATAATTCTTCTTTTTCAATAACGCAATAACTACTTGGAGCTTCATCATTTATTTGATTATGATCAATAATATCTTTACACTCGATTTGTCTTTCAAGATGAGTGAGAACATTTTTGGCAATATCAATTATTTTTTGATTAATGCCTGCAAGTTTTGCAACTTCAATTCCATAAGAATCATCAACTGCCCCTCTTGAAACTTTTCTTGAGAAAATTAAATTGTCTCCAACTTTTTTTGCTGAAACACTATAATTTTTAACATTTGGTATAATCTCTTCAATTTGTGTAAGCTCATGATAGTGAGTTGCAAATAAAGTTTTTGGCCTAACTTTACTTATAGATGTTAAGTACTCAACTATTGCATATGCAATGCTTACTCCATCATAAGTGCTTGTACCTCTTCCAACCTCATCTAAAATTATTAAACTATTTTGCGTGAAATTATCAAGGATATATGCAACTTCCTTCATTTCAACCATGAACGTACTTTGTCCAGAAGATAAATCATCTGAAGCTCCAATTCTTGTAAAGATTTTATCGCAAATAGAAATCCTTGCGTGTTCAGCAGGTACAAAGCTTCCTATTTGTGCCATAATTACAATCAATGCAATTTGTCTCATAAAAGTAGATTTTCCAGCCATATTTGGACCAGTTATAATGTGAAGTTGTTCTTCAAAATTATTTAGATAAACATCATTAGGCACGTAGTCTAATTTATTTATCAATTTTTCTACAACTGGATGACGAGCTTTCTCAATTTCTATGATTCCATCGTCTTCAATGATTGGCTTTACATATCTATTTTCAATAGCAACTATTGCTAAAGAGAATAGAGCATCAATCGTCGCAATATTTCTTGAAACATTTTTGATTCTTAAAACACCTTTTTCTATTTGTTCTCTTACATCTGCATAAATTTTATATTCTAATTCATTGAGTTTATCTTCTGCGTTCAAGATTTTCTCCTCAAGATTTTTAAGCTCCTCTGTTATATATCTTTCAGAATTTGTAAGAGTTTGCTTTCTTATATATCTGTCTTTTGGTACTAAGTCGTAGTTTGATTTACTTACCTCGATATAATAACCAAAGATTCTGTTGTATCCAATCTTGAGAGATTTTATATTTGTTAACTCTTTCTCTCTCTTCTCAATTTCAAGCAGACAATCTTTCGCATTGTTTTTCAAATATCTAAGCTCATCAATTTCACTGTTATATCCTTCTTTTATAATCGAGCCATCTTTTAATGTAATTCCAGCATCTTCAGAAATTGATTTCTCAATTAACTCATAAAAATCATCTAACACATCAAAATTATCATAGATGTCTTTAAATAATTTTGAATTAAAATATATTAAAAGCTTTTTAATGTCTGGTAAAGACTTAATACACTTTTTAAGAACAAGCATTTCTTTTGGATTAATAGAGAAGCTTGAAATTTTAGAAATAATTCTATCGATATCACTAATGCTTGAAAGTTTATCACGAAAACTCTCGTGAATTTCATAGTTTTCTATTAATTCTTCAATAGAATTTTGTCTCTCAATAATTTTTTCAGATTTAAGAAGAGGTTTCTCTATCCATTGTTTAAGAAGCCTTGCTCCCATAGAAGTATTTGTTTTGTTTAAAACCCAATATAAAGTTGACTTCTTCGTGTTGTCGTAATTGTTCACTACAAGCTCAAGATTTCTCTTTGAATTTTTATCAATTAAAAGATAATCAGTTATGTTATAAAGTTCAATGTTCTTTATGTTTGATAAATTTAATTTTTGAGTTTCAAATATGTAGTTGTAAAATCCTTTAATAGAATTAAGGTGATATTCTGTGATATTTTTTATATCTTTTTCAATACTCTTTGGAAGTTTATAATCTACAAAAAAATCTACCGTCTTTGAAGTTGTAAGAAAATCATTGTTAAGTGGAGAAATTATTTCATCAATTTCAAATTCATCATTTACAATAATCTCCTTAGGAGAAAACTTCATAAACTCATCTATAAGAAGAGATGAACTATCAAGGGAAGTGCTATACACTTCACCTGTTGTTATATCTCCAAAAGTAACTCCAAAATGTCCTGTCTCAACATCATAAAATACGCTAGCTAAAAATACATTTGATTCAAGTTCATTTGACGTTTCATCAAAATATGTTCCAGGAGTAATAATTTTGACAACATCACGTTTAACAATTCCTTTGGCTAAATTTGCGTCTTCAACTTGCTCGCAAATTGCAACCTTAAATCCTTTATTCACAAGTTTGGCTATGTAGTTAGATGAGGCAACAAATGGAATTCCGCACATAGGTGCCTTCTCTTCAAGTCCACATTCCCTACCTGTTAAAACTAAATCCAATTCTTTTGAAGCAATCTTTGCATCTTCAAAAAACATTTCATAAAAATCGCCTAGCCTAAAGAAAACTATGCAATCTTTGTACTTATCTTTAATTTGTAAATATTGACTCATCATTGGCGTTATCATAATCAATTTCTCCTAAGACCATAATATATTTTTAAATTTGTTCACCTTCTAAAGAAAATGATTTTGGATTTGTTATTTTAACTTTAACAATTTTTCCTATAGAATCTTTATCTCCTGTAAAGTTTACAAGTTTACCGTTGTCTGTTCTTCCAGCAAGTTTGTTTTCATCATTTTTAGATAATCCCTCAACTAAAACTTCGACAATTTTATCTTTATACTCTTTATTTATCTCTGCACAAATAGAGTTTACAGTTTCAACAAGTCTATTAAATCTTTCATGCTTAACATCATCTGGAATTTGATTTGGCATCATATCTGCATGAGTATATTTTCTATTTGAATACAAGAACATAAACGCAGAATCATATCTAACTTTCTTTACAAGATCTAAAGTTTCCTCGAAATCTTCCTCAGTTTCTCCTGGGAATCCTACAATTATATCTGTTGTAATTGCAAGATCAGGAATAAGAGATTTAATTTTATTTATCTTCTCTAAATATTCTTCCTTTGTATAATGTCTGTTCATCTTTTTAAGAACTACATCTGACCCACTTTGAACAGGAAGATGAAGTTGACTACAAACTTTCTCACAATCTTTCATCGCATCTATTAATTCGTCTGAAAAATCTTTTGGGTGAGATGTCATATAACGAATTCTTTCAATTCCCTCAATTTCATTTACTTTTCTAAGAAGTTTTGGGAAATTAATATCCTCCTCAAGACCTTTTCCGTATGAATTTACATTTTGTCCAAGAAGAGTTATCTCTTTATAACCTTCTTTAGCAAGTTCTCTAATTTCATTTAATATGTCTTCAGATTTTCTAGATTTTTCTCTTCCTCTTACATGAGGAACAACACAATATGTACAGAAATTATCGCACCCATACATGATAGTTACGAAAGCTTTTAAAGAGCTTTTTCTGTCTATTGTCATTCCTTCTATAATTTCATCTGAACCGGATTCTATTTCAAGAATTCTTTCATCATTCATTAAAACACGATTTAAATACTCAGGAAATTTATGTAAATTATGAGTCCCAAAAATTATATCTACGAAAGGATATTTTTTTGAAATCTCTTCAGGAATTCCTTTTTGTTGCATCATACAACCACAAACAGCAATAATTAAATCTTGTTTCTGTTTTTTCAATCCTTTAAGTTGTCCCAAATTTCCATGAACTTTAAGTTCAGCATTCTCACGAACACAACAAGTATTAAAAATTATAATATCAGCATCGTTTCTGTTATCACATGAATTGTATCCCATAGACATAAGCATACCAGATAATTTTTCCGAATCTTCCTCATTCATTTGACAGCCCCAAGTCTCAATGAAATACAATTTATCTTTTTTCAAAATACTCAATTGTCTTCTCCTTTCTTCAAAAATTTACCTTTCCTATTATACCACAAGGAAAAATAGAACCGTATGAAAAAATTTTTACAAAAATTTTATTGTAAATCTTTAAAGAAATAATTAAGCGGACGATCTGTTGGATGAAAACTTAAAAAAACAAGATTATCTCCATTTTTATCAATAGCAAATTTTATATAGATATCATTTCTAATTCTTTTATCATAATATCCAAATACCCATACAAAATTTTCTGCATCACTACTATCTTGAGAGGCTCCATAATTAGGTTGAGGTCCTATAACAAAATTTTTTTTATCAAGTAAATAAATAACTTCTCTAAAATCACTCATTTTATAGTTTAAATTACGAATTCCTTCTTTAACCCTAACTATTTTTTGATAATCTCCATCAATAATTTTTTGTTTAGCTATTGTCAAGGCTTTATCAACTGCTCTACCTAAAAGATCTAACTTAACAAATCCAGGGCTATTTAAAATTTGAGAAATATCTTGTTGTTCATCAGGTGCTCCTTCAAATTTTATATCACTATTGTGATAACTTACAAAAGTTAAATTACTATCACTTTTATCCATACTAAACTTAACGTAAAGTTTTTTATCACTCTCTTCACCATTTTTTTCAAAAACATATGTACTTCCTCTATAAACATTTGTGGTACGTACTTTTGAAAAATTTTCTGGTGTTAATGATTTAATATCTGATTTAAAATTGTCTTCACTATAATCCATAAAGCTTAACGTATCTTTTAACTTTGGAATTATTATATAATTTCCATCGTCTACCAACTGTTTTGTTTTTGTTATTACTTGTTCAATTCTTTCAGGTGTTAAAGTTCTTACTTCTCCTTGAGGGCGATGTGCTCCTGGAGTTCTTAATAATCTTGATTCTACTTCATTACGATTTACAACAGGTCTAATCATTGATGAACTTGAAACAGATGAAAGTGAACTTTGAACTCTAGTTGGATTTATATTTCCTCTTTGAGTTCTACTTTGTCCAGAAAAAGTTTTCCTTATAGCTGCAAAAGATTTTTCAGCATAAATTAAAAAATTAAGAGTTAAAACTCCACCAATTAAAAATTTAAATTTAGATTTGTTCATAAAACACACCCCATATTTATAAACAAATCCATTTTCCCTTCAATCATTATAACACAAATTATTTTTACGCAAAATAAAAGCAGTACACAAAATATGCACCACTCCATTAACGCAACTCTTTGAAAAAATAGTTTAAATCACTATCGCTCTCGTGAAAGCTTAAAATAGAAATATTATTAGTCTCCTCATCAATTACAAATTTTATATAAATTTCTTTGTTTGTTTTCGGATCATCATATCCAAAAATAAATAAATCTCCTTGTTGTATATGCCATTTATTATCTTTATCTAACTCAACAGAATTTGGTCCAGATACATAATCTTTCTTCGTAAGTGATCTCATAATATTTTTAAACTCATTTTTTGTATATCCTAATTGTTCAAGTCCATATTTTACTCTACCTAGAATACGATATTCTTCCGATTCAATTTTTGATTTAAGAATGGAAATTGCTTTATCAACAACTCGTCCAATAAGATCGATTTTATTATACTCAAGATTATTTAAAAGTTTTGATACATCTTGTGAAATATCTATACCATCAACTTTTATATCACTATCATTAAAAGTTCTAATTCGCAAATTTTTGTTCTCTCTATTAAGACCAAATTTTGCATAGATTTTTCTTTCATCACCTGGATCATTTTTCTCAAAACAATAAACAGTCTCTAAATATTTAACTTCTTTACCCTTTTTCCTATAATCATCGAAAGATTTTTTATAATGATGTACATCTAATAATTCAAATGCTGGTTTTAAATCTTCTTTATTTTTTCCTATAAATTTTAAATTTCGTTCAAGAACATTAGATATAGAAAAATTTCCTTCATTAACTAGTTTTTTTGCAGAATCTATTACAGGTTTCACTTCGTCTTTAGAAAGATTTTGTAATCTCCTTAGCTCTGATACTTTCATCCTTGGACTCATACTTTGTTTTCTTAAATCACTACCACTAAAATAACTCTGCGGTACAACTCTTGATGTACTTGATTGAGATGATCGTGGTGGAGAAGGCGGTCGCTTCATCGCTGAGTAAACTTTTTGAACTGTAATAAAACAATTTAACGTTAATATGCTTCCAATAAAAATTTTCAATTTAGATTTGTTCATAAAACACCCCATATTTATAAACAAATCCATTTTCCCTTTAACAATTATATCACAAATAATTTTCATATAAGTTAATTGTTGTTAAAATAAATATATAATGTACACTTTTTATTTGAAATTTTTACCGTAAATATTTTTAGAATGGGGAGAAAATTTATGCAAGAATCACAAATCAATGACTTTTTAAGAATTAATAAACATTTTTTAGATGAATCTAAGACTTTAATCATTAAAGAACGACTTGAAAAATTGGACGATAGCAAAATTACTTATCTAAGTTTTATTCAATTTAGAGATCCAAAAGTTTTCTTTGCAATTTCATGGTTTGGTGGTACATTAGGAATCGATAGATTTTTAATTGGAGATGTTGGAATGGGATTGTTGAAATTATTTTTAAATATTTTCACATTATTCCTTCCATATATAATAGATTTATTTTTTATACAAAAAAGAATACGCGAAAAGAATTTCATCAAACTTTTAGAGATTATATAACAACAAAGCAGTACAAAAATTTTGTACTGCTTTTATTGTAATTCTTTGAAAAATGGTCCCAGTCCTTCCATTCTCTCATAAAAGCTTAGAATATAAACATCACTACTTCCTTCATCAATTACAAATTTAATATATAAATCTTTATTTTTCTTTGGATCATGAGGACCGAATACAAATACACCTCCACTTTGAACATGATATGGATTATCTTTATCTGAGCGAACCGGCTCTGGTCCAGATATATAATCTCTTTTAGTAAGAGAAGTCATAATTTCTTTAAATTCTCCATAGGAATATCCCATTTGTTGAATTCCATACTTAACTCTTGATGGTAATTTATATTTACCTTGACCCATTTTTTCTTTAACAATATAAGCTGCTTTGTCTGCTGCTCTTCCCAATAAGTCAACGTTAAAGAAACTTGGATTATTTAAAATTTTTGAAACGTCTTGATCTGGATTAATACCTTCACCTATTAAACTATTATCACCATAAGTTATAAGATTTAAATTTCTATCTTTACTTTTTCTATCAAGTGCAAACTTAAGGTAAACTTTTCTTTCATCATTTGTATCATTTTTCTCAAAAAAATAAACTGTTTGTTTATAAACAGCATTATTATAATGTCCTCTATAATCATCATAAGATTTTTTGTAATGATTTTTATCAAGTAAATTAATTGCAGATTTTAAACCTTTCTTAGTTTGTCCCATAAATTTCAATGTGCTCTCAAGCTTCGGAGAAATTGTATAATTTCCACTATCTAATTTTAATTTTACATTTTCTATTACTGAATGTGCTTCTTCTGAAGTTAAGTTTTGTGATTGCCCTAAAGATACTCTCATTTCTTTTAAAGTTTTTCCCATTTTCTAACTTCTTGCCCACTAAAAAAAGCTTTAAGAGTAGTTTGTTGTGATGTTCGTGGAGGAGATGGAGATCTTTTCATCGCAGCATAAACTTTTTCAGCAGTAACAAGAAGATTCAACATGAATATGCTTCCGATAAAGATTTTCAATTTAGATTTGTTCATAAAACACCCCGCATTTACAAACAAATCCATTTTCCCTTGAATCTATTATAACACAAATTATTTTTCATACAAAACAAACAAAGCAGTACACATATTTGTGTACTGCTTTTATTATTGTCAACGCCCAAAGATGGATAAACAAATTTACAGTTTAGCGTCCGATACTTTTAAAAGTAAATCCCCAACCTCCGTTATTTGAAGTTGTTGTTCCTGTGCCACCACTGTTTCCATTTCCATTATTATTATTGCCACCAGTTGAACCACTTCCAGAAGATGGAGTTTTAAAGTTAAGATCTATAATTTCACGAATTAAACCATCTCCTGGAAAATCTGCAACAACGATTCCTACGAAATCTAATTCTTCTTGTAAAATATAATTTAGAGTTAATACGTTTGTTCCCTCAAAAGCTATCGAAGAAAAGATTCCAAGTCTTCCAAGTCTTGGGAAATCTGGATATTTTCCTCTAAATCCTGGCTCTGTTAATCCTGTTAAAAGTCTATCAGCTCCAGTTCCAGAACTAGAGTGTCCACTTGCTACAAAATATGGAAAAGATCCACCGCCACCAGTTAAGTAATTAATGTATCTTGTTCCTTTATTTTTTTGTTTGTTTGTTTTGTTTAAATGCTCCTTAACTTTTTCCCATTTAGAATATAAATCCCAGTTAGTATTTAAATGATTGCTATCTTGAATAGAAGATCCAGTTCTGTAAGGAATTGATTTCCATTTTTGTCCAGAGTAATCTGATAAAATTATTACTTGTCCTCTCACTTGTCCAAGTGTTGGATTATTATTTTTAGATCCATCAAAAATGTATCCATCTAAACCTTCATTTTCGATTGCTCTTTTAAGTGAATATCCAAAATTTCCTGACTCAGACCCTTGCTCGCTAACCTTAATAAGAATAGTTTCTTCTTGATGTTCTTTTAAAAATTCAATAACCCTTTCAAGTACATCTATAAAGTCTACACCCAAATCAGTTATTCCTGTAACTACTCTTAAATTTGTATCACCAGTTTGATTTATAGTTACGTCTAAGAATCTAATTCCTGCTCTCAATTGTGTTTCTAAATTCATGCTTTGTGTAAGAGTAAAATCTGTAAAGCCTCCGTATGACATTGAATTTCCTGTACCTGGAATTGAAATTTCATTTATTGTCAAACTATCCGACAATCCACTCATCCAATTCGATCTATCTTGTTTAACATTTCCATCACTGTCATGAGAATATGCCGCATGAGTATGTGCATTTGCTTGAATAGGCATAGCAAATATCATTAACATTAAACATAAGAATAAAGACAGGAATTTAAAATTTCTTTTCAATTATTTCACCTCTTAAAACTTAAAAAATGATTCTAAAAATTGATTTATTAACTTTTCGTATATTTTTTAATATACTTTATCATTAATTATTAAAAAAATAAATACTTTTTTAATAAATTTAGAAAAGCTATTTTGATTCATAATGATATCTTTCGTATTTATACAAATTTTGTTAAATTTTTATTATTGTTTTAAATTCTAAACCTTTCCATAAAAAACAAAAAAGACTAAATACAATTTCTCTAGTCTTAAATTATTATACTATTCACAAATTAAATATTTTCATTCTATATTTCTCTTGTAAATAATGCCACGTCTTACCACCAACATATAATCATTAATTACCAACCATTTTTTCCATAAATATATGTTGTACAGGAGCATAATCTAACAAAAAAACATCTCCAATCGATCTATATCCATGACGTAAATAAAACTGTTCTGCAGATACTCGAGCATCCATACATATTTTTTTTGCACCTTTTTCAATAGCTATTTTCTCCAAACAACATAATAATTTACCACCAATTCCACTACTTTGAATTTCAGAATCAACGCATAAATACTCTATTTTATAAACAGAATTTTTATTTGACATAACCCCAACTCCAAGTAATTGTTCATTATCAAAAAAACCAATAATTACCGAGTTTTTTTCAGAACTAAGATCTTCTTTATAAATATCTAAACCTAATGGTACTCTCATAACTTTATTTCTTAATTTCAATGTATCTTGATAATCTTTTGTTCCATATTGAATAAATTTTATATTTTCCATATATCCTCCCAAAAATATTTCTAATCATTATTTCACTTATCTGTTTTAAATATAGATGGATCCTTAATATTTTCTTCTCTCTTATTCACATTATACAAAATTTTTTTGACTAATTTCTTACTTCTCAGATAACCATTCTTCGAACGGATCAAAGTTACAGATAAATATAATATCTTTTATTTATTATATCATATTTTCTTCACTCATCATTGTTCAAATAACAATTAAACTAATTGTTGTAATAAAAACTTATAGTAAATGGTGTATTGAAAACTGTTGTAAGTATATACACCTTTACATTTTTAATCTTATTCATCTTCTTATATAAACACTCAACTTATAATCTATGTTCAAAAATTTTTTCCTTAACGTAAGCTCTTCAAAATAATCTTCTTTATCTCTCTTATCTATCATCTTTTCATTAATATAATTTATATGTTTTTGTATACCTTATTCAGCTTATTTTATCTTTATCATAATTTGAGTTATATACTCTTTATAATTTTTTACAACAAACTCATTTAAACTTTTTTCATAAGCATATCCTTCTAATTCCAAATTATTTTCCTTTGTATAATTTAAAATTTTTCCATAAAATTCAGGGAGTTTTCTCCATGATCCTTGCAAATAACCACAAACATATTTTCCTTTTGGTTTTATCATAGTATTTGAATTCTTTTTAACGCTTTCTGCAGAAGTAAATAGTCCATCATATATTTTAAAATTATTATTGAATATTTTTTCAATAGAAATATAACTTCCAATTTCAGATAAGCATTGTTCTCTTCCCCATTTTTTTATTACATATGAAAACGCTCCTTGAAAATTATCTGTTTCAAAAGCGTATGGAATAATTGATAATTTTTCTTGTTCACATTCAATTACTTTAATATTTTTAATGTTCTCTTCATTACATAATTCAAGCTGCTTCTTTTTAGATTGAAGTAGCCTCTTTGTTTTTTTAAGCTTAAGTAATTGATTTTCTATCTCTAAAAATTTATTATCAATAATTTCTATAAAATCTTTGGGATTTGGATTGCTTACATAAGATTTAATTTCATCTATACTCATGTTAAGTCCTTTAAGCATCAAAATATATTCGAAGTCTATACTCTGTGCAGTAGTGTAATATCTATAATTATTTTCTCCTTTAAAATTTGGAGAAAACAATCCAATGTTATCATAATAATGCAAAGTTCGTTTATTAACTTTATGTAATTTTGCAAATTGAGACGTAGTTAAAAGAATTTCTCTTTCCATTTTTATCTCCTTGACTTTACAGTTACTGAATACTTTATGATAAATAAACGAGTTTAATTTGTCAAGGAGGGTAATTTATGAATGGCGAATTAGTTAAAGAAAATAACATATACCAAAATCCTGTTACAGTGAAAAATATTTTAAAATTTACATTGCCAACAATTGCAATGTTCATATTTCTATCTTTCTACACAATGATTGATGGTATGTTCGTTTCAAATATTCTTGGAACAGATGCTTTATCTGCAGTAAATATTTCAATGCCCGTATTGTCAACCATGTACGCAATTGCTAGTATGTTTGCAACTGGTGGAAGTGCAATTGTAATGAAAAAAATCGGAGAACAAAAAAATGAAGAGGCAAAACAAAATTTTAACTCATTAATTATTGTTTCTATAATATCTGGAGTCATTGCAGGAATTTTTGGATACATTCTTACAAAATCTGTAATTTTAAATATGAATGTCTCTCCTGAAGTTTTAAATTTTGCCAAAGAATATCTCGGATATGTATTAATATTTACAATTCCAACATTTCTTAATGTTAATTTTTCTGTATATTTAATCGCTTCTGAGAAAGCAAATCTTTCTTTCATATGTTCAATTGCTGGTGGAGTAACAAATATTGTTCTTGATTATCTATTCCTTTCTGTATTTAATATGGGAATAAAAGGAGCTGCAATTGCAACTGGACTTGGTTATTCAGTAACAGCAGTTGTTGGACTTATTGTTTTCGCAAATAAAACAAATCTTCTTCATTTCTTAAAACCAAAATTTAGTTTAAAAGTTTTGGGAAAAACAATTACAAATGGATCTTCAGAAATGGTAAACTCTTTGAGCATGGCAATAACAACATACGTTTTTAATTTAATGGCTCTTAAATACGCTGGAGAAAATGGAGTTGCTGCAATTACAATTATTATGTACGTACTATTTTTCGTTTCATCACTTTTCATTGGATACTCTTTAGGAATTGCACCAATGATTAGTTATTATTTTGGAGAAAACAACAAAGATAAACTTACAAAATTAACTAATACAAGTTTAAAAATTATCGGAGTAATTTCATTAATTTCTGTAACTATATCCATCATATTAACAAATCCATTAGTTTCTATGTTTACAGATTCTAATTCTCCAGTATTTCAACTTGCTACTTCAGGAAATAAAATTTTCAGTATTTCATTACTATTTGTTGGATTTAATATTTTTACTAGTGGAATGTTTACAGCACTAAACAATGGATTTATTTCTGCGTTACTCTCTTTCACACGTTCATTAGTTTTCATTATTATATGTTTATTTGTGTTCCCATCTCTTTTTGGAATTACAGGAGTTTGGGTTGCAAATCCAATCGCAGAATTCTTATCAATCATTCTTTCATTTGCAATGTTTTTCAAATACAAATCAAAATACAATTATTAATTTAACTTGGACTATTGTCCAGGTTTATTTTTTTGCATAAATTTTTAAATTAAACATAGGGAAACTTTTTAAAATAGGGTATACTAATATTAATCATATTATTTTGCGAAAACAAATAAAAAGAATTGGATGTGATTATGTGTTAATTTCAAAAAGAATTCAAAATACAAAACTTTCAGCAATTAGAAAACTAACTCCTTTCGCAAAGAAAACAAAAGCCAAAGGAATTAAAGTTTATCATATGAATATTGGACAACCTGACATCGAAACACCTAATGAATATTTTGAGGCTCTTAAACATTACAAAACTAAAGTTTTAGGATATGAAAACTCTGAAGGAATCGATGAACTTAGAGAAAGCTTCTCAAAATTTTTGGAAATCCACGACATTCATTATTCTCCAGAAGAAATTCTCATAACTACCGGAGGAAGCGAAGGACTTTTATTTTCTTTCTTAACGATTTGTGATGAGGGAGATGAAATTGTTGTGCCTGAACCTTATTACAGTAATTACAACACCATAGCAAATTCTTGCGGAGTTAAGCTCGTTCCATTTGAAACTAAAATCGAAAATGGATTTCATATAGAAAACAGGGAAAGCATTTTGAAAGTTATAACAAACAAAACTCGAGGAATTTTATATTCAAATCCTTCAAATCCTACTGGAGTTGTTTATTCCTTAAAAGAATTAGAAATGATTGCAGAAGTTGCTCTTGAAGAAAATCTCTATATAATTTCTGATGAAGTGTATAGAGAACTTGTTTACGACAACATAAAATACAAGTCAATTTTCTCTATTGATAAAATCCATAATCATTTAATTTTGATTGACAGTTTATCAAAAAGATATAGTGTATGTGGATCAAGAATTGGAATGTTTGCAACAAAGAATGAAAAATTAAGAAACGAAGTTTTAAAACTTTGTCAAGCAAGATTAAGCATCTCTTCTGTTGAGCAATATGCAGCAACTAAGCTTCTGAAACTTCCAATGTCTTATATCTATGATGTTAGAGATATGTATCAAGAAAGACGTGATGCAATATGTAATATCTTAAAAGATATTGAAGGAGTTAGTTATTACAAACCTGAAGGAGCTTTTTACCTCATCGTATCTCTTCCAGTTAAAAATTCAGAAGATTTTTGTAAATGGCTTCTTACAGATTTTAATATAAACAACGAAACTGTAATGTTTGCTCCTGCTGATGGATTTTATTTTGATAATCCTCAAGGTAATTCTCAAATTCGTATATCTTACTGTATCTCAATCGAAAACATTAAAAAGGCAATGCACATTTTAAAAGAAGGACTTAAAGTTTACAATTCTCTATAAAAATAAAAGAGTATCAATTATTTTATACTCTTTTTCTATTTTAAAACTCTAAAGCTTCTTTTACTCTTTGATTCTTTTTAAATTCTTGATGATTAACAATTCTATTTAAAATTATACCAACTATAGCGGCCAAACTTAATCCTGTTATAGAAATATCTTTCGTAACTGGGATTCCAATATTAATTCCCATATTTGATAGATAAGTTGTACCAATTCCAACTATAAGAATTGCACTTATTATTATTAAATTCTTTTTGTTAGCTATACATTTATTATCATAAATTGTTTTACCACCAATAAATGATATCATTGAGAATAAAATTATACTTATTCCCCCCATAACAAAAGACGGTATACTCTGAAGAAACCCTCCAAACACTCCAATGAAAGCTAACAACATTGCAAACACCGCTGTCCTTCTTAAAAGTTTTGGATTATAATTTTTAGTTATAGCAAGAACCGCTGTATTTTCTCCATAAGTTGTGTTAGCTGGCCCACCTATTAAACCAGAAACCATCGTTGCTAATCCATTTCCTAATAATGTTCTATTAAGTCCAGGATCTTCTATGAAATTCTTCCCAACAACAGCTCCGTTTGTTGTCATATCTCCAACATGCTCCATAAATACCGCAATTACAATTGGAGCAATTATAATTATTGTTTCCATACTAAACTTTGAAAGAGAGAAATTTGGAATTTGAATTAAGCTTGCACTTGTAACAGAAGTTAAATCAACTTGTCCAAATGCCAAACTTATTATATATCCAACTATAATTCCGATTAATATTCCCATTTGTTTAAAGAATCCTTTACCAAAGAAATGTATAAGAAACGTTACTATTAAAGTTATCAGTGCTATTAAGATATTATCTTTTGCCATATTTATCGCTGTCGGAATTAAGTTAAGTCCAATTACCACAATCATTGCACCAGTCACGTGAGGTGGAAAATATTTTTTGATTCTATCAATTCCAATAGATTTTATTAGAAACGACATTATCACATATATAAGACCAGCAACTATTATACCACCCTGTGCATATGCAATATCTCCCCCTGAAATTTCATTCGCCGCAATTACAACTGGTATAAACGCAAAGCTCGAGCCTAAAAATACAGGAACTTTTCCTTTTGTACAAAGATGAAATATTAAAGTTCCAAGCCCTGCACAAAATAACGCAACTGTTGGATCGAATCCTGTAAGTATTGGCACTAAAACTGTCGCTCCAAACATAGCTAATAAATGTTGAACAGACAAAAACATATTTTTAAAATTTTTCATTTTTAATCCCCCTAAATTTTTATTAGGAGAGAAATCTCTCCCTTTTCAGCATCTCTGTGCTGAGTTAAAAGGTATTGAATTATATTTGTTTTTTAATTGTTACGGAATTTTCTCCATCGAATTCCATTAATTTAACAGAAACTATTTCATTCTTTGATGTTGGAACATTTTTTCCTACATAATCTGCTCTTATAGGTAGTTCTTTATGTCCTCTATCAATTAATATTGCTAATTGAATTGACTTTGGTCGTCCCATATCAATAATTGCATCTAATGCACTTCGGATTGTTCTCCCAGTATATAAAACATCATCAACCAAAACAACAATTTTATCTTTTATATCAAAATCAATTTTTGTTCCGTTAATTATTGGTTCTTCACTAATCTTCTCCAAATCATCTCTATAAAGACTTATATCAAGCTCACCTAAATCCAAAAGTTTTCCCTCAAATTTTTCAATAGCTTCTCTAATTCTTTGTGCAATATAAACCCCTCTAGTTTTAATACCAATTAGTACTACATCTTGAATTCCTTTATTGCGTTCTATTATTTCATGACTTATTCGAGTAATCCCACGCGTTATTGCTTTTTCGTCTAAAATCTGAGATCCTTCTTTCATCACTAAAACCTCCAAATAAAGAAAGCCTTCTGCCCATAAAGACAAAAGGCTATAAAATTCCTAAAATTTTAAATCCTCAAAAATTAATCCTTATGACATCTCTGTATCATTTAAAAGAATCGTTATATTAATTATAATTCTAGCTTGAAAATTTTTCAAATATTTTTTCGTTTTCTTCCCATAAATTCTTTAAATTTTTCAACATCAGTATTTATTATAAGTTCATAAGGGAACTTTACTTCTTCAATGAGGTTAAGTGCAAAGTCATGAGTTCCAACAGATGTTGTAAAATGAGCATCACTTCCAATTGTTATGAATGCTTCTTCCTTTTTGCAAACCTCCAAAAGTTTTATTGCGTTCTCTCTTGTGTTTACTCTGCTACTTGTCGGTTTAAGAGAAGAATTATTTAGCTCTATTAAGGTATTTGTTTCTTTAGCTTTCTTAACAACCGCTTCAAAATCAATTGGAACTTTTCCATCTTCAGGATGTCCAATTATTTGAACGTAGGGATTATCCATTACATTTAAAAAAGCTCTTGTGTTTTCTTCAATAGTTCCTGGCTTTATACATATTGTATGAAAACTTGCTATAACACCATCAAGTTTACTCAAAACATCATTAGTAAGATCAACATTTCCATCGAAATCTAAAATATTTAATTCAACTCCCATAAAAATTTCAACGCCATCTACAACTTTATCTATTACTTTAAAATTTCTGAAATAAACATTGTCAGGTCCTCCAGGCATTTTAGGAGCATGATCTGTTATACAAAGTAATTTTAATCCTTTTTGTTTTGCTGATTGGATCATTTCATTTATTGTTGCATAAGCATGACCACTTGCAATTGTATGCGAATGCGTGTCTACTAAAATCTCCATAAAATCACTCCTCAATCTAGTCTTATTTAAATATTATCATATTTGTATAAAAATAAAAGGTATTGCAATATCAAAATCACAATACCTTTACAGCTTAAGCTCATAATCAGAATATTTTTTCAATTTCTCTAAGAGTTTATCCTCACTAATATCTTTATTTTTGATGTAAAATTTTTGTCCTAGTCTTACAAATTTATATGGATATTTTAAATGATTTTTAAATAACATTTCTTCAAATTTACTGAACTTATAATAATTATTGTAGTTTTCATATATATCATTCAAAACTCTAAACTTAAAATTATTTTTGTAAAATACTCGTCTTGCAAATCTAGCCACATCATAAATTCGATTATTAAGAACAAGCCCACCAAAATCAATTAAATAAACTTTACCATTATTATTAAGTATAAAATTTTGATAATATAAACTGTTATGACAAATAATTTTGTTGTCTTCATAAAAATCTTTGAATCCATATCTAATTAGCTCGTCTATAATTTTAGTTATTATTTCTACGGAACGTTCAATATTTTCATAATAAAATTTATCAATTGAACATAAAGAAGATTTCCTATGTAATTTATCTTTTATATGATATAAATTCAAAATATCATTTTCAAATTTTTCAATCCAATTAGATTCATCTTTTAAAATTATAGAATCATCTCTTGTATTTTTTAGAGCTTCATGAAACAAATAAATTATTTTGGTACACTTTTTAACCTCTCTGTGATTTTTAATATTTACCTCTCTACCATTTATCCAAGAAAAACAGGCATAAAATTTTTCATCAATCTCAAAATAA
>JAGHEJ010000070.1 GCA_017889345.1 Clostridiales bacterium
GGAATCGAACCAGCGACACGAGGATTTTCAGTCCTCTGCTCTACCAACTGAGCTATCCAGCCACGAATAAATCACAAAATATATTATGTATAATTTTTTCGTATTTGTCAACCTTTTTTATTTAAAAAAACCTCCTGTTTATATTCAGAAGGTTTAAATTATTTTGATTGATTTAATATGTCCGTATTTTTAGGTACATTCATTTCCTTTTTTCTCTTTGTCATTATTCCACCAATTTTTCCTGTTTCGCTAGCAGTAAGTACACTCCAACCATATTTATCAACTTTATCTTTTAATCCAAGCTCCTCAGCAATTTCATATTTTAAATCTTCTCTAAGTTGTTCAAGCTCAGTTAATTTTTTGTTTGACTTTAATTTTTGTTTTATAACTCTCTTTAAAGGATTCCCCGTACTTATTGTAATCACCTCTTAATAAAGTATATGTTTATATACTTTATTTTAACCACCGTAAATTTAAATATTCTTCTCCAAAAAAATAAATAAGAATTTATTAGTTTTACACTATTCTTATTAAAATCATTTATATATAATAAAATATGTACTTTATAACTCGGAGGTTGTTTTATGAAATATAATGTGGCAGTGGTAGGAGCGACAGGAAAAGTTGGACGAACATTTCTTGAAGTTTTAGAAAAGAGAAATTTTCCTATTAAAAATATTTATCTTTACGCTTCTAAAAAATCTGCAGGATTAAAATTAAAATTTAAAAATGAAGAGTTTGAAGTTATTGAACTTAGTGAAGAAAATATAAAAAATGATATAGACTTTGCTTTCTTTTCTGCTGGTGGAGATACCAGTTTAAAATTCTCTCCTCTGTTTGCAAAGAAAAACGCAATTGTAATTGATAATTCAAGTGCATTTAGAATGGATAAAGATGTTCCACTTGTAGTTCCTGAAGTAAATGGTGACGAAGCTTTTAATAATAATGGAATAATTGCAAATCCAAATTGTTCAACTATACAAGCTGTTGTTGCTTTAAAACCACTTCACGATAAATTCAAAATTAAACGAATAATTTATTCAACATATCAAGCTGTTTCTGGTGCTGGAAATTTTGGAGTTAAAGATCTTGATGTTGATGATGAAAAAGATTTAAATAAATTTCAATATTTGATTAAAGGAAATCTCATTCCTCAAATTGATGTGTTTCTTGATAACGGATACACAAAAGAGGAAATGAAAATGATTAATGAAACTAAGAAAATTTTAAAAGATGATTCTTTAAAAATTACTGCAACTTGCGTTAGAGTGCCTGTTGAAAATTCTCACAGCGAAAGCATAAATGTTGAATTTGAAAATCCTATAACTTTAGATAAAATTTTTGATGAGCTTAGAGGATTTGAAGGGCTTGTTGTATTAGATGATATTTCTTCTAACACATACCCAATGCCTAAATATATTTCTGGAAAAGATGATGTTTATGTTGGGCGTATTAGGCTTGATGAGTCTTGTGATAATGCAATAAATATTTGGGTTGTAGCTGATAATATTTTAAAAGGAGCTGCTCTAAATGCAGTTCAAATTGCAGAATATATTATTAAAAATAAAGGAGAAAAATAATAATGAGTATATTTACTGGTTCTGGAGTTGCTATTGTTACTCCATTTAATGAAAATGGTATTGATTTAAATAAACTAGAGGAATTATTAAATTGGCATGTTGAAAATAATACTGATGCTATTATAATTTGTGGTACTACTGGCGAAGGCTCTACTATGACTGATGACGAAAAAAAACAAGCTATAAAAACAACTGTGGAAGTTATTAACAAAAGAATTCCTGTAATTGCTGGAGTTGGAACTAACAACACTTCTAAAACTCTTGAGTTATCAAAATTTTCAAAAGAAGTTGGAACAGATGCTCTTCTAGTTATAACTCCTTACTACAATAAAACTTCTAAAAAAGGTTTGATTGAACATTTTAAGGCAGTAAATGATAATGTTGATTTACCAATTATGGCTTACAACGTTCCTTCAAGAACAGGAATGAACATAACTCCTTCAGAACTTGTCAATTTATCTGCTATAAAAAATGTTGTGGCAATAAAAGAAGCTTCAGGAAATATCAGCCAAGCAATTTTATATAGAAAGAATTGTCCTCAAATTGATTTGTACTCTGGAAATGATGATCAAATAATTCCATTTATGAGCATTGGTGCAAAAGGTGTTGTTTCTGTTGTTGCAAATATTTTACCTAAAGAAACTCACGACATGACTCATTATTATTTAAATGGAAAAACTAAAGAGGCACTAGATCTTCAATTAAAATATCTTGAGCTTATCAACGCTTTATTTATAGAAACTAATCCTATACCAGTTAAAACTGTGCTAAATCTTATGGGCAAAAAAGTTGGAAATTTAAGATTACCACTTGTTGATATGGATGAAACTAATTTATATATTCTTGAAACTGAAATGAAAAAAGCTGGATTAATATAAATAACTTTAAAACTCTAGGAGGAGAAAATGATAAGAATACTTTTAAATGGTATAAATGGAAGAATGGGAAAAACCATTGAAAATTTAAGTCTTAACTACGAAGATTTAAAAGTTGTATGTGGAGTTGATAATCTTGTATCTAAAAATTCCTTAACTCCAACTTACAATAATATTGACGATGTTAAAGAAGAAGTTGATATAATAATCGACTTTTCTCACACTAACTCTCTTGATTCCATTTTAAATTATGCCTTAATGAAAAAAATTGGAATAGTTCTTTGTACAACTGGTCACAATGAAGAACAACTTCAAAAAATTAAGGAAGCTAGTAAACAAATTCCTATTTTCATGTCTTATAACATGAGTATTGGAATAAATGTTCTTCAAATGCTTTTAAGAAAAGGACTTCAAGCACTTTACAAAGATTATGACATGGAAATAATTGAAAAACATCACAATCAAAAAATTGATTCACCAAGCGGAACTGCAATAATGCTTATGAAAACAATTGAAAACTTTGTATCTGAAAATTTTGGAGAAGAAGTAACTTTCTCTCATGGACGTCTTGGAGAAAAGAAGAAGGAGAAGAAAGAAATTGGAGTTCACGCTATAAGATGCGGAAATATAATTGGTGAACATGAAATAATGTTTGCTGGTAATAATGAGATAATTGAATTAAAACATACCGCTCTATCTCGTGAAGTTTTTGCACAAGGTGCTTTAAAAGCTTCACTTTATCTTTACGGTAAAGAACCTAGAATGTATGACATGAATTCAATGCTTAATCTATAAAAAATATCAAAAGCTATGATCAAATTATTTGGTCATAGCTTTTTTATAACGGTTTTATTTTAAATATAATTCCCTTTGAAAAATCTATCATAACACCATTGCCTTTATTTATTTTTTGAATATATGTAGATAATAACCAAAAATATGAAGAAGATAAATCAAGCACACTACTTACTACAAGTCCAGCTATTGGATTTAAAAAACTAATAGGAATTGTTAGTCCTCCAGCTAAACTAAATTCTGCTGCCATCAAATCAAATTTAGTTGAACATCTAGATATTTGATCATTACTTACATATCTTCTATATCCCCACCAATGTTTTTCAAGTCTATCTATAGTTTGCTCTATATTTATTTCACAAGCAAATGTTTTACTATGTAACAAACTTAAATTTCCTATAAAAATAAATAGGAACAATATGTACTTAAATACGCTTTTTCTCATATTAAAAATCATTTTCTTAATCTCCCAAATTTAAATTTTGAAATAAAAATGGTGATAAGAATGACTTCCTATCACCATATATTTTAACCATTTTTATGATTTATTTTTCATATATAAAGTTATTTTTCTTCCCACTATTCCTTAATAGTTTTGGATGATGATTCTTCTAACTTTTTAGTATCATCTTTATACCATCTATTTTCAGTATTTGGGTTATTCAGTAATCCAAGGGCCACAAATAATGTTAATATAGCATTAATTATTTCATTGTATTGTTGTTCATTAGTAATTTTTATTCCAAATGCAGATAATACAAGAGGAATAAATGCTGCAATTGATAACCATAGTCCATAATTTCTTACTCTATTTTTAAGCATAAAATATAACTTCTCCTTTAATGTCCTTGTAGTTTTACTATACTTAAAAATTCAAATAAATATTACAAATTTTATCCTAAAAATATATAGCTAATAGATATCATTAATAGAGATATTCCAAAAAATAATATTAAATATACATCCACTACATTTCTAGTTTCAAGATTTGTTTTAAGTTCTACAACATTTGTAGAAATCTTCTTTTCAATTCCTTTTACTCTTACATTATCTTCAAACATTGAGTATATAACAAGTCCAATTAATATTATAATAATTGGAAATATAAAATTTATAAATACATCTCCTTTAGATGACGAAACAAATTTCAAAACATTTTCTCCACCTACATTTTTTCCAATAAGTTTTGCAGTATAATTCAAAATATTTATAGTACAACTTGAAATTATAACAGGCAAAATACTTCCAACTTTATTTAAAAATCCCATCAATAAAATTCCAACTATAAAACCATATAAAATTTGAGAAAATCCAAAAAAGAATAATGAAAATATAAGTGAACTTAAAACGAGTTTGCTTTTATAAGATAAGAATCTAAAAGAATCATTTAAAATTCCTCTAAAAAACATTTCAATAAGTATCGTGGAAATAATTATGTAAAATATAAATCCGATTCCCAAATCATAAATATCGTAAATGCTATTTAAGTACACAGTACTTTTCAATGTAAATTTAAAAATTCCAGTAAATAAAATATTACAGCTATTGGCTATTAAATAAAAAGCTACCCCAATAATTATTGAATTTTTAACAATTTTATTGTTTATTTTTGGAAACAATAACATTGATCCCACTTTAGGATTACAAAAATATATATACAAAACAATTGATAATAAAAATATAATTATATCTCTTAAACTTAATACCCATATTGAATAAATACTTGATGGACTATATTTAAAAATCATTAGATTTGAAAAAACGTAAAATATAAAATCAAATAATAAAATAGAATTCAAAATTTTTGTATTATTATTATCCAATTCTACCCTCCATGTAAATTCTATTCTTTTTATTTTATTATTTTTCTTATTAAAAAATGTCTAACTATAATATAATTGAAAAGACTTATCTGCTTTTGTATAATTTTTAATATAGTTATTTTAGGAAGGATATACATGAACAACAATAATAATCTTTCAGATTTAATTTCAGCTATTAATGAAATTTATCCAAACATAAATAATATTACTTCACATATGAATACTTTTTCTCAATCTTGTGATGAATATGAACTTAAAAAAATTGATCAAGAATTAACGGAAATTAAAAAAATTTTAGACGCAAACAATATTAACATTAAAAATTTACATTGTGACTTAAAAGATAATCTCTTAAACTCTATGGACTCAAAATTAAATTACTTAAAAAATAGTTTTATCGATAAAAATTTAAAATAACATAAGGACGAGGATTTTTTCATGAAACTTAAAATGTATTTACTTATAATTTTACTAACGTTCTCTTTTATATCATGTTCACAGGATACTATATCAAACAATTATTACTCTAATAAATCACCTTCAAAAACATTTAATGTGGATATAGAAACTGTTAACCAAAGTAAACACGGTACGATCGATAATCTTACGTTCGATATTTCAAAAGTAAATGACTTATCTTCAAAATTTCAAAAATTATATGAAGGATCTCCTTCTAACGAAATTTTCATTGAAAACATCAATCAAGAAATTATATCTACTCTAGATAACATTGGTTTTAATGAAGAAATAGTTTATAATCACGATCAAAAAACTAAAGATAACAATTTGCTTTTTACAAAGCGAAGTGAATTTAGTGAGAAAGAAGACAAAACAATATTATTAACCACAACATACTTCAACTCAAACAATAAATTCAATTCCAAAAATATATCTATGATGTTTGAAATTCTCAGACTCTTTGAAAATTTCAAAAAAGGATATAATTTATCAGTATTATTTATAAATAATTCTTCAAATGTATATAATTCTGTTGATTCTTCTATAAATGATATTTTGTATTTAAATATAGAAGCTATAATAGACTTGCAATTAGAAAACACTTTGAACAAAGTTAATGTTCTTGAACTTAATAAGGAAAGCAATCTCTCTTCATTTATTGAAAATTCAATTAAATATAATTCATTTAATTTTGTAAATATATCTGAAGTTGGAAACAAAACTAATCTAAAAAATATTTCATCTAACAATATTGATTTTATAAGAATTGTTTCAGAGACAAATACAAACGATATGACCAAATGTGCAAATTTAATTACAACCATCCTTGCAGATATGTTAAATAAACCAGAAATGCCATCAATTTCAATAAATGATTCTGTTATTCGAATAACTCTTAACCTTAAAAATCATAATTCAACAAATAAAATTCTTTATAAAATTAATGATGGTACATATAACGAGGTCGACAAAAATTTATCTATAAGTTTTGACGATTCTATAAATTTAGAATTAAAAATTATAGATTTATTTGGAAATGAAAGTAATACTCTTAAACTCACATTATTCTAAACTTAAAAAACTCCTATTATTAAATAGGAGTTTTTTATCATTTAGAATATAAAAATCCGGATTCTTTTACAATTTCTTTGAATTCCCCTTCTGACATCATCTTCTTAGATAATTCCAAAACAGCTTGATTATTACTTAAATTAAATTCATCTATTAATTTTGTAAATTCTATCATCCAATACATAAGTCCCTCTTCATCTGCTTCTCTTCCAACAACTACCCTATATAATGCTCTAATTTTTTCCTCTAAAGTTTCATAAAGATTATTAAATTCTTCCGAGCTAATCATTTCCATCACAAAATCTACTGCTGTTATATCATAGGAATATAATCTTCTATACCAATATTTAAAACCTTCATGCTCTGGTTTTCTTCCAAGACCATTTGTATAAGCATCATAAATAAACTTATTATCAGCCTTCGATGGTTTTGAAGTTATAATATTGTCTAATTCTATTTCATACTTTCTTCCAATATTGTCAGTGAATATTATTTTTACATTGTTATAAACCTGATCTGGTACTAAATCACTAATTATTATTTTGTTATTTTTTATCTCAATTTTTACATCATCTAAATTAGATGAAACAATATCATACTCTGTTGGAAGTGCTGGTACTTCTATTTCAAATTTATCCTCATAATATCTATTTGAAATAATTCGTCCATTCTTTGAATCTGAAATAGCATTTGCGTCAATAACTAAAAAAAATGGTAGAATGAACATAATAACTACAGCGAAAATTATTTTGTTTAAAGTCATCGAACTATTCATTAATAATCATACCTCATATTAATTTTAAATTTATATAAATATAAAAAAATCACAGCAATAAAAGACTTATTGCTGAAATTTTTTTAATGTATTATCTAAAGTCTACTATTTTGTCCTTATCTTTATCATAGAAAACTTCATTTTTTAAAAGCTCTCCCTTTAAAAAGCTCTGAATATTATTTAAAGAAACTATTGCAATACTTGTTAAAGCTTCCTTTGTTAAATATGCTTGATGAGAAAATAACATAACATTTTCCAATGATATTAATTCCTTTAATATTTCGTCATCTACACCTATTTTTGAACAGTCATTAAAGAAATATTTTTCCTCATTCTCATAAACATCTAGTGCTGCACCATATATTTTCTTAGATTTAATCCCTTTAATTAATGCTTTGGTATCAATAAGAGCTCCTCTTGCTGTATTTAAAATGATTACTCCATCTTTCATCTTATTGATTGATTCTTCATTAATCATATGAAAATTATCTTTTGTTAATGGACAATGAAGTGAAATCACATCACTATCTTTATATATGGTGTCCAAATCTACATATTTAAAACCTAAACTCTTCTCTATATCGTAATTTGGAAATAAATCATAAGCAAGTATATTCATTCCAATACCTGATAATATTTTTATAAATTGTTGAGCAATTTTTCCAGTCCCTATAATCCCTACAGTTTTGTTTACTAAATCAAACCCAACCAAACCCTCTAATGAAAAATTATAACTTCTTGTTTTTAATATTGCTTGATGTAATTTTCTTGTTAATGTTAAAATCATTCCTGTAGAAATTTCAGCAATTGAATTAGGCGAATACGCAGGAACTCTAACAATTGTTATTTTTCCTTTTGCATATTTAACATCAACCATGTTATATCCTGCACATCTTAGTACAACAAGTTTTATTCCATATTCACAAAGTTTATCTATAACTTCTTTGTTAACCACATCATTAACAAATACACAAACTGCATCATAACCTTTTGCCATATGAGAAGTTTTTTCTGTAAGCTTATCTTCAATATAACTAATTTCTATCTCCGTATCTCTACTGTATAAATCAAAGTAATCTTTATCATATTTTTTAGCATCAAATAGTACAAGTTTCATCTGCAATATCTCTCCTTTTATTCAAAGAATTATCTAAGTTCAGCTCCAAATGTATTCTTTAACTCATCTAAAATTTTCTGTATAACTAAGTTTACTTCTTTGTCATTTAAAGTTTTGCTCTTATCTCTAAATGTTATACTATATGAAATACTTTTTTTATTCTTAGGAATCTGTTCCCCTCTATAAACATCAAATATTTCGTGCTTTTCTAAGATATTTCCAGATTTTGATTTTATAATTTTTTCAATCTCTTGAGCCATTACGCTTTCATCTATAACAATACTTAAATCAAAAACTACACTTGGATATTTTGGAATTTGTTTGTATTTCTTTTCCCATTTATACATTTCAAATAATTTATCTAAATTTATTTCACCAACAAATAGTTCTATCCCTATTCCATAATTTTTAAGTACATATGGATGAATTGCTCCAAATCTTCCCAAAACATTTTTACCTAATATAATTCGTGCAGATTTTCCTGGGTGATAGAAAGGCTCATTCTCTCTTTCTAACATGAAATTTATTCCAAACACTTCAAATAAAGCTTCAATAGCACCTTTCAAATTAAAATAATCCACATCTTTTCCATACATTCCAATTGTTAAAACATTATTTTCTTGTATAAAATCTTTAGGAGTTTTTTCATAAGTTTTACCAATTTCAAAAATATAAGCTTCACTATTTGAATAAGAGTAATTTCTACAAAGTGCATCAATCATTGAAGGAACCATAATAGTTCTCATCACACTATAATCTTCACCTAAAGGATTTTTAATAGAAATAACATTTCTTAAACTTGAATCCTCTGGAAAGTTTAACTTATCAAATACTTTTGGACTATAGAAAGAATAACTTATGGATTGAGAAAATCCTAAAGAAATCATTGTATCTAAAACTTTATCCATAAACTTTTGTTTCTTAGTTTTTCCAAGCTCATTTGATCCAGATACAAGGTCTAATGATGGAATATTATCATATCCATATATTCTCGCAACTTCTTCAACTAAATCTTGCTTCTTAAAAATATCACGTCTAAAAGTTCCTGCTTCAACTACAAAGGTTTCACCTTTATCTATAACATTCATATCTAAATTCTTAAATATTTTTATCATTTCATCTTTTGATATAGATGTTTGAAGAAAATCATTTATGTACTTATCAGAAATTTCAATTGAAATAGGTTCATAGCTTTCTTTAACTATATCAATTGTCCCAGAAACAACATCTCCATATGATAATTCATTAACTAAAGAACAAAATCTATCTAAAGCCTCTAATGATAAATTATCATCAATTCCCTTTTCAAATCTTAATGAACTCTCAGTTCTTAGGTTGAAAAACTTTGAAGTTCTTCTTATCTTATCAAAATTAAAATTTGCACTCTCTAAAACTATTGTTTTTGTATTCTCACAAACTTTTGAATTTTCTCCACCCATTATTCCAGCTAATGCTAAAACTTTTTCCTCATCTCTTATACAAATAGAATTATCATTAAGAGTTCTCTCAGTTTCATCAAGCAGTACAAATTTTTCATTTTCCTTTGAGCTTCCAACAATTAATTTCTTCCCAGAAATCTTATCATAATCAAAAGCATGCATTGGTTGACCTAACTCAAGCATAACATAATTTGTTAAATCTACAATATTGTTAATAGGTCTAATTCCTGAACTTAATAATCTCTTTTGTATAAATTCAGGAGATTCACAAATTTTCACGTTTTCAATAATTCTAGCTGAATATCTTCTACAATTTTCATTTTGAATTTCTACACTTAACATAGAATCTATATTTTTAGAAGAACTAACATTAAATTCCATGTTAGGTTTCTTCGTATTAATATTGTAAATCGCTTTTATCTCTCTTGCAATTCCTAAAACTCCTAAACAATCTGGTCTATTTGAAGTTATTTCAAATTCAATTACATCATCACCTGATTCAATTGCATCAACTATATTAATTCCAACAGGAGTATTTTTATCCATAATCATAAGACCATCTGCACTATCTTTAAGTCCAAGCTCCTCTTCAGAACACATCATTCCTTGAGATTCTACTCCACGTAATTTTCCTTTTTTAATTTTAAGTCCACCAGCTAAAACTGCCCCATGAAGTGCAACAGGAACAATATCTCCCTCTTTCATATTCTTTGCTCCTGTTACTATTTGAACATGATTATCTCCAACATTTACCTGACACACAACTAATTTTTCAGCATCAGGATGAGGTTTAATCTCTTCTATTAAACCAGTAACAACATTAGTTACTTCAATTTTATTTGACTCAACAGTCTCAACCTTTGTTCCGCTAATTGTAAGCTTATCACACACATCATTTAAATCTAATTTTTCCTCAAAAAATCCTTTAAGCCATTCAAAAGAAACCTTCATTAAATATATCCTCCTCTTAAAACTGTGATAAAAATCTTAAATCACTATCATATAAAAGTCTTATATCTTCAATTCCATACTTAAGCATAACCATTCTATCTATACCAAATCCAAAAGCAAAACCTCTATACTCTTCTGAATTTATTCCACATCTTTCTAATACATCGGGGTGAACCATACCACAACCTAATATTTCTATGTAACCACTATTTTTACAAACAGAACATCCATTTCCCTTACAAACAAAACAAGTTACGTCCATCTCAGCTGAAGGCTCTGTAAACGGAAAGTGATGAGCTCTAAATTTAGTTTTAATTTTATCTCCAAACATAGTTTTAATAAATTTCTCAAGAGTACCTTTTAAATGAGCCATATTAATATTTTTATCAATCACAAGCCCTTCCATTTGATAAAATATTGGAGAATGAGTTGCATCTAAGGCGTCTGATCTATAAACTTTTCCTGGAGAAATTATTTTAATTGGAAGTTCTTTATTCTCCATTGTTCTAATTTGAACTGTTGAAGTATGAGTTCTTAAAACATGATCCTCATCTATATAGAAAGTATCTTGCTCACTTCTTGCTGGATGATCTTTATAAATATTTAAAGCTTCAAAGTTGTAATATTCACTTTCAATATCTGGACCTTCTTCAATTGTAAATCCCATATTCAAAAATATTTCTTGTATTTCATCTAACACAAGTTGAATAGGATTTTTATGTCCAACCTTAAACTTTTTCCCAGGAAGAGTAATGTCTATAACTTCTTCCTTTAACTTTCTTTCCATCTCTTCTTCTTTAATCTTTTCAATAACTTCAGAGAAAGCCTTCTCCAATTTTCCCTTAACTTCATTTACAAATTTTCCAATACTAGCTCTCTCTTCATTTGAAAAATTCTTAAGATTTCTAAGAGTTTGAGTAAGCTCACTTTTCTTTCCTAAATATTTAACTCTTAATTGTTCAAACTCATCAACAAATTTAATATTTTTAAGTTCTTCCATAGCATTATTAAACAAACTATTTAATTTCTCTTTCATATTTCTTGCCCTTTCATACAAATTTTAAAGATAAAAAAATATTCCTCAACTAATAACATCGAGGAATATTTACTCAAAAAAACTATTTAAATATAATTTTGTCTTATATATTCAAAAGCAATAATGCTCATCGCTTGAGCAACATTTAAAGATTCAAGATCATTACTCATAGGAATACATACTTTAGTATGAGGAATTTCTTTAATCTCATCTGAAAGTCCATTTCCTTCATTTCCAACAGCCAAAACTAATCTTCCCTTAAGATTCTCTTTAAAATAAATATTACCTCCACCTGAGTCAGCTATAATAAATTTAAAATTATTATCTATAAAGTCATATAAAAACTTATAATCATCTACAAAATAAATATTTATCTTAAAAATTGAACCCATAGTTGCTCTCAAAACTTTATCATTGTACAAATCAACCGTACCTTTTACAATAATAACACCTAAAGCATTAACTGCAACTGCCGTCCTAATAATTGTTCCCAAATTCCCTGGATCTTGAATTTTATCAATTAAAAAGTATATTCCCTCACAAAACCTAAACTCTTTATAGTTATCTTTCATTTCAATGCAAGCAATTACCCCTTGGGCATTTTCCGTCTGCTTCACTTTAGAAAATAATGTTTCTGAAAAAATAATTACTTTTTTATGTAATTTATGTAATTCTAGTTTTTCAATTATATCATGTTTTTTATTTTCATCAACAATTATATATTTTATAATACAATTATTTTTTATTGCTTCTTCTACAAATCTTATTCCTTCTATTAAATAACTTCTATTTAAATACCTATACCTCTTATTTTTCAAATTACAAATATCTTTGAAAAATTTATTATCAAGACTACTAATATAATTCAATTTTATTGTTCCTCTTTTTGTGAAAAAGTAAGTTTAGTTTGTAATTTAGACAACTTATCATCTTTACCTATAAGAATAAGCAAATCATGTTCCTTTATAACCGTAGAAGCATTTATGTTAACATCAACATCAGAATTATTATCATACTTAATTCCAATTAAAGTTACATTGTGTTTTGCTCTTATATTAATATCTCCTATTGTTTTATTAATCCATTCTTTAGGAGCTGTAAATTCTGCAATAGAAGATCCTTTCGAGATTTCAATATAATCAAACAAACTTTTAAATTTTAAATTATTTGCAAGTCTTATTCCCATTTCTTTTTCAGGTAACACAACACGAGATGCTCCAATTTTTTTTAGTAACTTTCCATGAAGCTCTCCTTGTCCCTTACAAATAATTTCATTAACTCCAAGTTCTTTTACAAGAAGTGTCACAAGTAAACTTTCTTGTATACTTCCACCTATCGAAATTATAGCCGTATCATAATCTTCAATATTAACACTAGATAAAGCTTTTTCATCTGTAGCATCAAGAGCCACAGCATGCGTAACTTCACTAGATATTTCCTCTATTTTTTCTATGTTCTTATCTATTGCTAAAACATCATAACCTGCTTTATATAAACATGTAGCTACACTAAATCCAAATCGTCCCATTCCTATAACTATAAATTGTCGCTTCCTCAAAAAAACATCTCCTCATACTTAAAATTATCCAACGGTAATTCTTGCCTCTGGATATTTAACACAATTTTTATTATTTTCACTCTTATTGGTAAAAGCAAATAATAAGGTTAATGTTCCAACTCTTCCAAAATACATTGCTAATATTATCAAAAATTTACCTATTGAAGTTAATTTAGAAGTAAGCCCAATACTAAGACCCACCGTATTAAATGCAGAAAATACTTCAAAAGTTATTGCATCTAATGATATGTTTTGATGAGTTATAGAAATTAAAATAATAAACGTACTTATAAAAAACAATGATATAAAAGCTAAAACAAAAGATTTCCTAATTACTCTTGAAGGTATTTCTTTATTTAAAACTATTGGGTTTTTTTCATGTCTTATGTAAGAGTAAACTGAAAGTACAATAACACCAACCGTCGTAGTTTTAATTCCTCCAGCAGTAGAACCAGGAGAACCTCCTATAAGCATAAGTATACATGTTAAAAATATAGATCCTGCTCTTAAATTCGATAAATTAATAGAGTTAAATCCTGCTGTTCTAGGAGAAATAGATGCAAAAAAACTATTTAATATCTTATCAGACATACTCATATTCTTAAGAGTTAATGGATTATCGTACTCCAAAATAAAAAATATCACTGCTCCTAAAACTATTAAAATTCCTGTTACAATTAACACTATCTTAGTCATAATTGAAATTTTTTTAGTATGTTTATATGTTATAAACTCAGTTATAACTCCAAAACCTATACCACCTATAACAATTAAAAGCATACATATTATTAAAACATACGGATTATTAAAATAATTTGTAAGACTTGCATAATTACCAAATATATCAAATCCAGCATTACAAAAAGCTGATATAGATGTAAACAAACTTATGTACAATCCCTCTGAGAAACCATATTGAGGAATAAATACCAAACATAATAATAAAGCTCCCAAAGATTCTACTATAATAGTAAAACTTATAACATACCGCATTATCAACGAAAGACCTTGAAATCCATCAACATTAAGTGCCTCTTTAACAAGAAGACTCGTAGATAAAGAAATTTTCTTTCCAAATTTAAGAACACCAAATGTTGTAAAAGACATTATTCCTAATCCACCTATTTGAATAAGAATAAGAATAACCGTCTTTCCAAAGGAACTCCAATAAGTTCCTGTATCTAAAACAACAAGCCCTGTAACAGACGCTGCAGAAGTTGCTGTAAATAAAGCATCCAAATAATCCGTTCCATAACCTGAATTACTTGCAATTGGAAATGTTAATAAAATAGCTCCTGTAAAAATAACTACTATAAAAAATAGTGCGAGTATTTGTACTGGATGTAGCTTCCTTAATCTATTCAACTTTTATATTCCATCCCCATATTTTAAAATTATAAAATAAAAGGCGACATTATAAAAAGTCGCTCTTATATTATTTCAGGTTACTCTTTGCAATATTAACAAGCTCAGCAAAAGCAGCTTTATCGTTTATAGCCATCTCTGATAACATTTTTCTATTAATATTTATATTAGCACCCTTTAATCCATATATAAATCTTGAATAACTTAATCCATGCTCTCTAATCCCTGCATTTATTCTTGTTATCCAAAGTTTTCTGAAATCTCTCTTCTTTAATCTTCTTCCTACGTATGAATTCCATAACGCTCTAATAACAGTTTCGTTAGCTGTTTTAAATAATTTTGATTTACCGCCGTAATATCCTTTAGCTAATTTTAAAACTTTTTTATGATTTTTACGTGAATTAATCGCTCTTTTAACTCTAGCCATCTATTCTTTTACCTCCAAACACTCTTAATTAAACATATGGTATTAATTTTTTCATAGTCTTAAGCTGAGTAACTGAAACATATCCAACTTTTCTTAAATTTCTCTTTCTTTTTGCACTCTTCTTTGTAAGAATGTGCTGCTTAAATGCCTTTGATCTTTTTAACTTGCCTGTTCCTGTAACTCTAAATCTTTTTGCAATAGCTTTTTTTGTTTTCATTTTTGGCATAGTGTATACCTCCTAAAACTTCTCTAAAATTTATTTTATTTCTTCGGGGATATAGTCAAACTCATGTTTCTACCTTCCAATTTAGCTTTCTTCTCTGGAGCACCATAATCTTGCAAGATTTCAACAAAATTATCTAAAATCTTTTCTCCTATGTAACTATAATCTGCTTCTCTTCCCCTAAATCTAACGGTAATTTTAACCTTATCTCCGCACGTAAGAAATTTTTTAGCATTATTAGCTTTTATGTTTATATCATGTAATTCTATCAACGGACTAACCCTTATTTCTTTAATGTTTATAACTTTTTGATTCTTTTTAGCTTCTTTCTGCTTTTTTGATAATTCATAAATGTGCTTCCCATAATCCATTATCTTACCAACTGGTGGGTTAGCTGTTGGTGAAATTATTACTAAGTCTAATTCTTTTTCCTCAGCAATTCTAAGTGCATCTCTTGTTTGCATAATTCCAAGTTGAGAACCATCATTGTCTATAACTCTTATTTCTTTAAATTTTATTTCACCATTAATTTGAACATCCTTTGCTATATTAGCCACCTCCAAAAATCTTAAGAAATTTAAAAACACACTACCATCTACAAAATAAAAAAGACGGTATTAAAAACACCGTCTCTAATCATTCAAACATAATAACGCCATAAAAACGTCTTTCAGAATCCAAATTACCCAGGCAACTAAAGTTCCAAGGTGAGAAACGGTAGTTTCTTCTTAAATCTGGTATGATTCTATCATATTTTTATCTATTTGTAAATAGTTATTTTATTAATTTATTTGCAGTTTCTTTGCATTCTGCACACCCACAACAAAAAATAACTTTATCTTCAAAAACTTGCTTTATAGTATCTATAATTTCAATATTTAAACTATTTTTCACCCCATGTATTATTATTTTTTCAGGAGAATTTGTTATAAGACCACTTATCAACAAATCATCTTTATTGGCACTTATAATAGACATATTAAAATCATTTAAATCATCTAAAAACAAATCATAAATATCATTTCTATCTTTATCTAAAATTGTATACGCTCCTCGTTTGTTTATAATTATATGGACCTCTTCAAGCTTACTTTCTTGAATCTCCACAAAATATTTAAGAAGCTTTATAAACTCATTGTATTCTTTCTCAACCATATGTCTTTCAACAATTCGATCTACAATAATTTCAATTTCCTTGAAGATCTCCTTCATCCTAAATCTTATAAATCCATCGATATTTATCTCGTTATTTTCCTCAATACAACTTTTAATTATATTAACTATTTTATTCTTCTTGTCAATAAAAAAGGATTCTTTATTTTTATCCGAAGTTGTGCTAAATAAAATATCTAAAATTTTGTTTTTAACTTCTCCTATTTCATCATACTTAATGAAGAAATATGAGTTATCAAAAAAATAATCTATCTCTCTATCACTAAAAATATTTATTACAAGCTCATATATTTTTTGGCTTACAATATCAAAAATTATATTTTTTAAATCTTCAGTATAATCTGCAGGATCACAAACTATATCTATCAAATTATTATTTGCATAAACTTTCTCTAAAATTTGTAAGGAAGATTTTTTTCTTTGTATATTACGTAATGATGCTTTTAATTCATCAACTATATTTTTTTCTCCTTCATACGCTACTCTAACTAATACCAAATATATCACTCCCTTCTTAACCATTGTACATTATATGTTATTTATAAATTCAAATATACAAATTTAGTTCTCTATTTAATAATGCTCATTAATCCATAATTTAAAACAATTTTATTATAAAAATTTTTTGAATTATCTGGATAATTTTATTATTAAACGAACTACAATTCACATTGATTATTTATTTCATAACACATAAATTTATATACATCTTTTTATAAAAACAACTTAACTCAAAATTATTTCAAATTTATCCTTTTTGTTGGATCCACATGCTCACCATTTATACGTATTTCAAAATGTAAATGAGGTCCTGTACTAAGTCCTGTTGAACCAACTTTTCCAATAACATCTCCTCTTTTAACTTCTTGACCAACTTTAACAAGCGTTTTGGACATGTGAGCGTAAAAAGTTTGTATGTTATTACCGTGATTTAATATTACAACATTTCCATAAACACTGTTGTACCAACCAGAACTTACAACTTTTCCACTTAAAGATGCTAAAATATCTTCCCCCATATCTCCCGCAATATCTAATCCAGTATGAACACTTTTCTTTCCACTAACAGGATGTACTCTTTCTCCATAACTAGATGTTATTTTTCCTTTAAGGGGAGCTAAGTAACTTCCATAATTAACTTTTGGATCAACCTTACTATTATTTTCATTTAATTTTTGTAAATGCTTTTTAATTTCCTCTTGAAGTTTTAAATTATCCTGATTAAGTTCTATAATTTCCTGCTCAATTTGTTTCTTTTCATCAGATAAATTATCATATTGTGATTGAAGATCTTCTCTTAATTTGTTAAGTTCTTCAATCTCTTTTTGTTTTAAATTTTTTTGCTCCTCTATTAAAATTAAATTTTTGTCATTTTCTTGAATTTTCTCATTAATGCTTTTAATCTTCTCTTGAATTAGTTCTTTGGATTTAGTTACATTTTGATTTTTAAGTTTAATATCCTCTATATCTTTTAAAACTTTTTTAATTATGTTTTTATCAAGTTCCACAAACTTATTAATGTTAACTATGGCATCTGAAAATTCAGTTATGTTTTCTGTTGTAAAAAATAATTTCAAAATGGGATTATATGTATCAATATTCATATATAAATTTTTCACACGCTTAGCTATAACATCTTTAAATTTTTGTATTTCATCTTCTAATTTCAAAATTTCTTTAGAGTTTAATGAAATGTTTTCCTCAAGTTCTGTAATTTCATTGTTTAAAGTCTCTATTTCACAATTTAAATTATGAATCTTGTTTTCATAATCCTTAACTGTATTTTCATAAGAATCAACATTTCTCTGTTTATCATTTATTTCTTCCATGGCTTTTAAAAGCTTCTTCTCTAAAATTGCAATTTCTGTATTAACTTTGTTTTCAGATTGTTGAAGCTCTTCCATTTTCTCTTGGTTTTGATGTACCTCACTTTTAAAATCTCTCTCCTGTGCTCTAACTATGTTAAAGCAAGTTATAGAAATAAAAATACTAAGTATTAACTTCTTAATCTTTAACATACAAAAACCTCATAAATTTTAATCTATAATTTTTCAGTATTTCCTCAAAGAAATTTTTTATTAAAATATATAAACTTTTTAATAATTACGCCGATATATTTATTGTACAAAGTACACTTAAAATTTTAATAATTTAAAATCATAATATAACACTCCATTTTCCCTATTTTAACCGATATGTATCTGCATATCGGTTTTTTCTATTTAAATTCCCATTATATTTGTATAAAATATTGATATAAATAAAATATTATTATTTATAAAAGTTCTTATAAAAAGGATGTGTATTCGTGAAAATTCTTAACATAAATAACAACTCAAATAATTTTAAAATCCTAGATCAAAAAATTGGAGATATTTTAAATAAAATACCACCAACTAAAGAATTTTTTGAAAAATATAATATTGATTATTGTTGCGATGGAAGAAAAATTTTGAAAGATGTTCTTACTGAAATGAATTTAAATAAGCCAGAAATTATTCAAGAGCTCATTTCTATCGTCGAAAGAGGATGCGAATTTAAACCATCAGGAAACGATGAGGTTATAAAGTCAACTGACTTCATAAACAAAAGTAATCAGGAAGTTATAGATTACATTCTTTCTCATTTTCATGAAGGATTAAGAAAAACTCTTCCTGAACTTAACGCTTCTCTTTTAAAAATTATGAGAGCCCACATTAAAAAACATAAAGTTCTATATTGGAAATTACATGAATTACTCCATAAATTAACATACATTATTGAGGGACATTTGATTCTTGAAGAGGAAAATATTTTTAACACAATGCTTAACGTTGAAAAAGGAAAAGTTTCAAAAGATAGTAAAGAATACAAAACTATGATGGAAGGCATTCAAGAATCTATGAATGAACATTCTATTATGGGACCAACTCTTAAAGAAATGGCAAGTTTAACAAACAATTACACTCCTCCAGAAGATGCTTGTCAAACTGTAATTAATACTTACAAAGAGCTTCATAAACTTCAAGATCATTTACTCGCTCACACTCAACTTGAAAATAATATTTTGTTCCCAAGATTTTTAAATAAATAGTAAATGTATAATAACTCGGTATTTATAAAACAATATTCTTATACCTTATTTTCAAATAATAAAAATTTAAACATACTTAACTAAAAAAACACCATCTTAATCGATGGTGTTTTTCATATTATTTATTATAATTTGTTGTAAGATAACTACACTCGTCTTCCATTAATTCAAAATATCTATCATAGTTTATTTGGTCAACCTTATCTTCATCTTTTAAAAGCATTCTCTTATCTCTATGGAATAAGAAATATAAATACCCTTCTTCCTCATCTTTAAATTCAATAAACACTTCTTTTTTATCATCATCTAAAGATGTAATTCTAACTTCATAAGGTTCATTTATACTTTTAAGTATATCAAATTTATCATATCCAACCATTTCTCCATAACAAATATTTTTGTCATTTTCATCTTCTACAATATTTGTAATTTTATAATAATACCTAAGAGCGTACTCATTTCCTTGATACTTTATATTTTTAATAATAAGTTCCCCTTCTTTTGGGTCATAAGGATTACTGTAAGTAAAATTTGTTTCATATAATAAATATCTTTCAGAATCATCTTCCTTAGATAACACTTCATAAATTTTAAAATTATAAACTCCATTATCTAAATCACATTGAATTGATTGAGTTCCATCTTTAATCTCTAAATTTTCAAACACACTCTCTTTTGTTTGTTTATTTAACATATCTAAAACAATTTTTCCATTACCAATACAATATATACTTACACTTAAATTACAAATCCTAAAATCATAGTCCGCTTGGAAATTTTTCACTCTTACAACTGACTGGTTATTCATAGGCTCTCCTTTAAAATAACTTTTCCTTAATGTATTCTAACAACATTTACTACTAATTTTAATAAAAATGAGTTTAAAATACAATATAAAATTAAGCTTTAGGAGTATACTCAATCATACTATCTCCTTCAATTATAAGTAAAGATTTTCCATTTATGATATTACCGTTGTAATTATAAGGATTATCTGAGAAATTACAAATCACAGAAATATCATCACCATATTTAGTCATTTGAACATTATCTGATAATTTTTCAAATTTTGTCATTTCTTTATTTATAACCTTCTTAGAAAAATCACTCCAAACTTTTGAATGATTTACTATTGTATCTTTATGTTTTTCCCACTCTTCCTTATCAAGGTGATAAAGTGGAGGTATGTTATATAGAACTTCATATAACATTCTTGTTTCAATGTCATCAACAAATTTTAAAGTTCCCCATCCCCACCAATAAGTTGTAATAACAGAATCATTGTACACTAACTTATAAAGTGGAATGCTA
>JAGHEJ010000071.1 GCA_017889345.1 Clostridiales bacterium
ATAAGAATGAAATAAGTATAGATGATTTTAATAATAGAATTTATGAACTTGAGGAGATTAAAAGGAAAACTGTTGGAGGAAATATAGCTATTGATCCTAATACTTTTCCAACATTACATGGATTTTTAAATATATGTAAAAGTTTAAAGGTGAGTCCTCAAGATTTCTTTGATTTTGATAAAAAGAATTTTGAAAAAGATTTTAAAATAATAGATATTTCAAATTCAGCCAACTTTATAAGACAAAAATTAGAATCAAATGGAGTTAAAGTTCAAAGATATATAAAGTTGGATTCAATTTTTTTGTTTTGTAATGAAAATAATATTTTAATTAAGGACTTTTTTGATAATGACTCAATTTACAAAAATACCCAAAAAACTATTAATCATATATATTTGTAAAAAAGTGGATGCTTCTTTTAAGTATCCACTTTTTTATATGTGTTTTTAAGAGAAACCTCTCCAGAATTTATATGTAGGATTTTATTTTTTGTATTTAAAATTAAATGACCAGAATTATTGAAGCCTAAAACTTTTCCACAAACTTCTTCTCTATTAATAGTTAAAGTTATTTCTTTATTTACAAGAGAAGATTTATTTGTGTATTCATCAATTATATTTTCAAAATTTTCATTTAAAAATTTGTTGTAGTATTCAAAAATATATTTTGTAAGAGAATTTATAAAATGGTTTTTAATAACTAATGTGCTTGTATTTAATTTAAGGCTTGTTGCTTTTTCACGAAGCTCTTTAGGAAAATCATTTTCTTCATGATAAAGATTAATTCCAATACCAACTATTATAAAATCTCCAAAATTTGTTGAGCACATCTCAGATAAAATTCCACAGATTTTTTTCCCGTTAAAAAGAATGTCATTAGGCCATTTTATTTTTGAAGAGAGTGAATAATCTTCTAAAAGTTTTGTTATACCTAAGGATATGAAAAGAGTTAGGGTTTCGTATTTTAAATTTTTGGTTTCCTTTTTAAAAATTATGGAGTAATAAAGTCCCTTGTTCTTAGGAGACTCCCACACATTTCCAAATCTTCCTCTTCCATGAGTTTGTTCACTTGAAATAATTAATGTACCTGTAGGTGGATTATCTTTACAAAGATTTTTTGCGTACTTGTTTGTGGAATCTATTATATCAAATTCATAAATGGGAGCATTAAATGTGTTTATTATTTCCATAATGTCCTCCTTTGTCATTAGGTGTAGAAAGTATTATAAATTATTCCAAAAATTATTTCAAATCATGTAAAAAATATACGTTATATGGTAAAATAAACAAGATTATTTACGTTAATTTTGGTTCGTATTTAAAGGAGATAAAATGAGATTAAGAAGAAAAGCTTGGGCAGAGCCGGAGATTTTAGAAAGTAGTTTATTTATACAAAATCCAAGAGAGTTTAAAGGACGTTGGAGAGAGGTTTTTGGAAACGATAATAAAATTTGTTTGGAGCTTGGATGCGGAAAGGGAAAATTCATAGCAGATATTGCAAAGCAAAATCCAAATATAAATTTTGTTGCAATAGATTTGAAGTTTGAAGTTTTAGTTTATGTAAAAAGAAAATGCGAAGAGCTTTCTCTTACTAATGTTAGGATTTTAGCTTTTGATATTAATTATATAAATGAAATGTTTGATAAAGGAGAAATTTCAGATATTTATTTAAATTTTTCAACACCATGGCCAAAAGCTAAGCACAATAAAAGAAGGTTAACTCATCCAAGGATTTTAACAAAATACTTTGATATTATAAGTGATGATTCAAAAATAAGATTAAAGACAGATCATGAAGTGTTTTTCTTAGATTCAATTGAATACTTAGAGGAAAATGGATTTAATATCACTTATAAAACAATGGATTTACATAGTGAAAATATTGACAACATATTGACAGAGTATGAGGAAAAATTCCTAAACAAGGGAATGAAAATAATGTATTTAACTGCAGAACTTAAGGAAAGGAAAAATTAAAATGGATTACAAAAGACTTATAGGGGATCTTATAAAGGAAGTAATTAATGTAGATGTATATGATTCAATAGAAATTCCTCCAGATAAAAATATGGGAGATTTTGCTTTTCCATGTTTTAAACTTGCAAAAGAATTAAGAAAAGCTCCTCAAATGATAGCAGAAGATTTAAAATTAAAATTATCTCATGAGAGTATATCAAAAATTGAGGTTGTTGGAGCGTATTTAAATTTCTTTATTAATAAGTCAGATTTTTCTCGTGATATTTTAATGCACGTTTTAAATAATAAAGATAACTATGGTTCTTCAAAAGATGGGGAAGGGAAAACCGTAATTGTTGAGTATTCATCTCCAAATATTGCAAAACCATTTCACATAGGACATTTATTTACAACGGTTGTTGGAAATTCTTTATACAGAATACATAAATCTCAAGGATATGATGTTGTTGGGATTAACTACTTAGGAGATTGGGGAACTCAATTTGGAAAATTAATTTACGCATATAAGAATTGGATTGATTTAGATGCACTAGAGAAAACTCCAATTTCAGAATTATTTAGAATATATGTAAAATTTCATAATGAGGCTGAAAAAGATCCATTTCTTGAAGATGAGGGAAGAAAATATTTTAAAATGCTTGAAGATGGAGATAAAGAATGTAGAGAACTTTGGGAAAAATTTAGAAGTTTAAGTCTTCTTGAGTTTGAGAAACTTTATGAAACTCTTGGAGTTAAATTTGATTCTTATGATGGGGAAGCATTTTTCTCAGATAAAATGGATAGAGCGATAAATGAGATTGAGTCTAAGGGACTTTTAGAGGAATCTCTTGGAGCTATGGTTGTAAAGTTAGATGAATATAATATGCCGCCATGTATTATAAAGAAAGCTGATGGTGCAACAATTTACGCAACTAGAGATATTGCAGCAGCTCTTTATAGAAAAGATAAGTATGATTTTTATAAAAACATATATGTTGTTGGAACTCCTCAAGCACTTCATTTTAGACAGGTGTTTAAAACTCTTGAACTTATGGGACATAGTTGGGCAAAAGATTGTATACACGTTGGATTTGGACTTGTGAAGTTTAAAGATAAGAAACTTTCTTCAAGAAAAGGGGAAGTTATTCTTTTAGAAGAACTTTTAAATATGTCTGTTGAAAAAATTAGAGAAGTTATTGAAGAGAAGAATCCAACTCTTAAGAATAAAGAAGAGGTTTCAAAAAAGGTTGGGATTGGAGCAATTGTATTTAACTATTTAAAAATGAATAGGGAAAGAGATATTATATTTGATTTTGATGAGGTATTGTCTTTTGAAGGAGAAACTGGACCATATGTTCAGTATACTTTTGCAAGAGGAAAATCAATTTTAAGAAAGAGCGGAATTAATATAGAAGAAATTGATTTTTCAAAATATGTTTCTCTTCTTGTAGATGATAATGAGATTTCTTTAATAAAATCTTTAGGAGATTTTAATAATCAAATAAAAGCTTCAATTAATTCTCTTGAGCCATCTGTTATAACTAGATATGTTATTGATGTTGCTAAGAACTTTAATAAGTTTTATAACTCAAACCATATTTTAAATTTAGAAGATGAGAATTTAAAAATAGCGAGACTTATATTAGTTTACGCAACAACAATTGTTATAAAGAATGCACTGTATTTAATTGGTGTTGAAACAGTTGACGAAATGTAAAAAGGAATGGTTATCCATTCCTTTTTTATATACTAAAAGATCCATGTATATTAATCGGTAAATCTGTTCTTCGATCTATTGCAGTAAATGTTATTGTATATGTTCCTTTTTCAGTTAAAGGATAATAAAGAGGAATGACTATTCTATGCTCTAGAGGTTCTATAAAGGAAGGAAGTATTTTTAATAATTGTTTTCCAGAAGGAGAGGTAAAAGAAATTGGAATTAAAGTTTTAACATCATATTGAAGAGGAAGATAAAATTCAAGTCTAGAATTGTTAATTACAAAAATATCGTAAATATATACATTTAGAAAATTTTTAGAAGCTTGAATGTCTTTTTTATATGATAAAAAATTATTTAAAGGAGAAAAAAATAAAGAACAAGTCATAAAAGCAGAAATTAAAAATTTCGTTATCATAAAAATCACCCCACAATTTTCTTTAATTGTAGGGTGGTTTTTTATTGAAGTCTTATACCTAAACTTGAAAATAATCTTTTTGGTTCTTCTTCATTAAGCATTTTTGATAGAGTTGTTTTAAGAGCTAAGTCTTGGCTATTAAGATTTCTAAGAGCATTGTTATACTCATCTATCCAAAAGTTTACTCCCACAGTATCTCCATCTCTTCCAACAACAACAGGATATAATGCTCTTATTTTATCTTGGGAAGATATGTGAACTGAGTTAAACTCGTTTGCATCAAGTATTCTATAAATAAATTCAGGTCCAGATATTGCTCTTGAAGATAATTGATTATACCAATAGTAAAATCCTTCTTCATCAGCGTATCTAACTTTGTATTTATTACCAAGATCATTAAATGGAGTTAGGGTTGTTACATAAACTCTAGCGATATAATTTTTAAGATTATCTGTTGAAGATCTAGTCGTAAAATCCTCAAGTCTTACTGTTCTTGAAGTTCCATCAGTGAAATTAACCGTTATAAATAAATCTCTGTAGAGTTTATTTGGAATTAATCCCTCAACATATATTCTTCCATCTTTATAATAGGTTTTTAAGTATGAATTACCAGAAGTTACATCTCTAATTTGTTTACCTTGAGAAAATGGAAAACTAATAGAATCTACCAAATAATTTATTGAATTTGAAGAAATAACATTTGATGAAGGTACGTTAGATGGAATACTACTATCACTAAATATGAAAACTTGTCTAAATATTTCTCCAGTTGAAATATTTTTAATTTCAATAGTGTATCTATTTCCATCTATAAAAGTTTTTCCATTTTTAAGATCTCTTGTAATAGAATCATTCTTAAGATTTTCCCCTTTATAAGATTCAGAAAAGTTTTCATATAAAACATCGCTTGTATTATAGTAGTCGTAAATTTTTATGTTAAAATCATGAATACTAAATCCAGGAAGAGAAGAAAGATTTTTAAGAGTAAAATTAGATGGAGAATTAAACTCTAAAACAAAGTTAGGATTGTAAGAATTTTTATTGTTGTAAATAAAGTTTACATCAAAAGTTCTTGATCCTGTATTTACATTTAAATTATAAAGTTTTCCTAAGACAAGTTTACTTGAAGGTTCAATTGTAATTTCTAGAATTTTGTTTCCATTTACTTGTCTAATGGAAGTTTTAATAGGAATTTCTTTTGAATATTCGTCAGTTAATTTTATAGAACTGTAAGAATTAAATTGAAGAGAAGAATCATCTACATCTAAATTTAAAACTACTTTCTCTGGTGTATTTGTAACAACTTTTAATTCCTGAACCAAGGGAGTTAAAGTAATTTTAGAAGAGGATTTATCTATATAAAAATCTCCACTAAAAGATAAAGGATTTAAGGTGTTATAATTTTTAACAAAAGTGTAAGTGTTTGCTCCTTCACGAAGTTTATCCTTAGGAATAGTTACATTAAAACTTCTTCCATCACTTGAAAGTTTTCCATTAATTTCACCATTTATTATTAAAATATCACCACTAGAGAAATTTTCTGTTGGGGATAAAATATTAGAATTTGGATTAAAAGTCAATGAAACCGAATCGCTTGATGAAGAATTTTTAACAACATCAAATCCTAGAGGTGTTATTGAAGTTGATGTATTTGAAACTTTAAAAGGGAACATAAGTGATTTTGTTGGGGAAAAAACTTTTACAAAAATCTCATCATCTTTTTTAAGTTTAGATATGTTTGTATTTGGAATAAGTTCTGCTCTGAGAGAGGATGAAGAAATTCTTTTCTCACTTGTTAAATCATATTCATTTCCAAAATCATCAAAGGATACAAGTTTTATATAAGTATTTGGAGTTGAAAAACCACTATCTAATAAATCAGATTTTATAAGAGGTATTTCAATTGGAGTTCCTCTTTTTAAAATTAAGTTAGAAGCATTTATAAATTTAATAAAAGGTATTGGAGTTTTATTATTAACAGAGGTTGTAGAAGGTTTAAAAGCTAAATTTAAAATTTTATTTCCTTCTCTAATTTCAACTTGAATAACTTTATTTTGAGGAATATTTTTTAAAATTATATCTCCATTTGAACCATATTCAGGTAAAAATTGAAATCCAGGATTATCTCCATCAACAAAAGTAATGTTATAAGAATTTATATTTGGAAAGTTAAGAGTTAAATTTAAAGTTTTATCTGAATTGACAGTAGAAGTATAGGTAAAGCTATTTGTTGAAATAGGACTTATTTGAATTGAATTTGCATCATAAGTAAATGGAATTTTAATTTTATCACTTTTGTTTGAAGAATTTGTAAGAGTATATTCAACAAAATATAATTTTCCAGATTCTAAAGGAGAAGAACCAAGATTAAATATAAAATTTCTAGGATTTTCAGGATTCTCAAGGTATCCTAGTTGCATATTATTTTCATCTATAATTCTACCATTTGTAATTTTACTATCTATATTTAACAAATTAAATTTAGCATTTAATTTGTAGGTACCATTTATATTTGAAAGAGAAATTAAAGGATTAAGAGAAGTTATAGATACATTTTGATCTGATAATTCAGGAAAATCAATATACAAAGGACAATAGAGTTCTTTTGATGAAGAGGATGTAGAAGTTTTGACGTTAAATACTAGTGAATAAACATTATCCGTTAATTGGTCATCAAGATTAAGTTTAAATTCTGATAAATATTTATTAAATGTGAATGATTTGTTTTTAGATTGATCTACAAGTCTAATGTTATTTATATTATTGTGAAGAGAGGAATCTTTAATTTTTAAAGTTAGTACGTTCCCATCAACACTAATATCAAAATCGTCATTTGTTATTGAGTAAGTACTATTTTCGTTAGCTGTTAATAGTGTAGCGTTTGCATCTGTAATAGCTGGTGAAACTATTGCTGCAGACAATGCTAAGGAAGATATTATTTTAAATTTATTCATCATTAAGCTCCTCCGAATTTATAAAAAACTGAGTAAATTATAAATATAAAAAATAAATTTATTATTAATATTATGTTAATAATGATACAATGAAATAATTTTAAACTCAATATAGAATAAGAAAAATTTTATGTAGATTTTAAAATTAGTTTATGATATAATCCAAAAAATACGGTTAAAATTGCTCTTTATATTAAAAACGAATGAAAGGATAATTTCTTTATATTTTTTTAATAGGTAATATATTTTTATATTCAAGTCATATTCATATCTAGTAGTTCATTTTCTTAATATTCTTCTATAATTTCCAGAGATTTTTAGGTTTTTTGTTTTTAGAAAGGATTGTTAATGAATACATTTGAAAAAATGTTAAATAGTGTTTTAACGTATTTATCAAAGTTTGGAACTAAATTAATTGATACTATAGGATCTTTTATAATTCTTTATATAATTTACAAAATTGTTTGTAAAATTTTTAGAAGTGTTTTTAGTAAGAAGGTTTTTAATGCAAGACTTGAAAAAGGACACGCTGATACAATAGAGAGTTTAGTTTTAAGTATGATTAAGTATTCTTTTATAACAATTGTTGTACTTTTGTTTATACAAAATTTTGTGGGAGCTGTTGGGATAACAATTTCAAGTATAATTGGAGTTGCTCTTGGATTTGCTTCGCAAAGTGTTATAAAAGATTTGTTTAATGGGATTTTCATAACTTTTGAAAATCAGTTTACAGTTGGAGATTATATAACAATAAACAAAGGAAATGATAATTTTTCAGGAATCGTTGATAGTGTTCAAGCGAGAACAACAAAGCTTAGAGATTTTAATGGAGATTATCACATAATACCAAATGGATTTATAAATCAGGTTACGAATCATTCAAGAAAAGACTCTCGTGTACTAGTTGATATTAAGGTTGACTCAAGGCAAAAATCACAAGATATTTCTAAGATTATAAATGATTCTCTCGAAAAATTTTCACATAAAGATTTAACCATAAAACCATATATTTATGGAGTTATTGACATAAATGAACTTAGTACAACTTATAGAATAATTGGATACGCAAAACCCCTTAGTCACTGGACGATAGAAAACGAGTTAAGAAGAAAAATAATAGATGATTTATTAGACAAAAATATAACATTACCAGTAAATAGATATTCTATTGTAAGTAAATAGGAGGGAATAATGCGTTATACTATATGTAAGGTATCATTTATTATATCAACCCTAATGTTTTTGGTATCTTGTAATACTATAGATGCTAGTAATTTTAATTCAGGATATTTTGTTGGGGTTATATCTTTTAATAAAACTAAAAAGGTATCGTTTATAAATCAGTATAATGAAAAAGGTGAAGAAACTAATAAGATAAAGTTTTCTATTGAGGGTATGGGTTACTTAGATGATTTCATACCTTTTGATGATAAGAATTTCTATGTTAAGGCAAGTAATGTATTATCCAAAAATGGAAAGAATTATTTAATAGAAGTCGATAAACTTACGAATAGATATTCAAAAATAGATTTAGATTTAGACGATATTTATAAGATTATTGTTAAAGATAAGAAAATATATATAACGCATTCGATAAATAAATTTAGTGTTTATGACAAGCGCAAGGAAGAAATAGTTGAAACAATAAAGTTAGATGATTATATAACAGGTAAATTTCACGTTGATGAATCAAAAATTTATTTGTTTAGCAGAGAGGGTAAAGAAAAATCATTTTTAAACATACTTAATGAGGAAAATTTAGAGCTTATAGAGAAAATTGATATAACTAAGTTTGGTTTGTATCAAAATGATGTCTTTTATGATGATGGTAAAGTTTATTTTACAAATTATGATATTTCATCAAATAATAAGCTTGGAAAAATTGGTATATACAATACTAAAAGTGGAGAGTTTTCTCATATAAATGTGGGAAGTAAAAATTTGGATAAGATTAGAGTTCATGATGATAAAATATATGTAACTATTAAGGGAGATGAAAATAATACATTAAAAGATACGGTTATGGTTATTAATAGGAATTCGTTTTTATCTGATAAACTAAATTTAGAGTATAACATAAAAGTATTTGATATTATTGAAGATAAAATATTTATATTGTCAGATAAATATTTAGATATTTATGATGAAAATTTAGATTTATATCAAAGAATAAAGCTTTCAATTGATCGAGAAAGTGTTGTTTCAGGAATAATTGTATATGATTCTTAGGGTAAGTAAAGGCAAATGCTTTTACTTTTTTTGTTTTATTAGAAAATTAGTATGTATTTATAATTGTAATTTACACAAGATAAATAAAACAATTTTAAAATGGAAGTGTATTTTATGTTTCCTTGTAAATACGGAAGATTTTCACAAGATGGATGCGAATACATAATTAATAATCCTAAAACTCCACGTCCTTGGAGTAACATCATAAGCAATGGGGAGTATTCAATTTTAATTACGCAAGCAGGAAGTGGATATTCTTGGGGAAAAAATTCATTTGAAAATAGAGTAACGAGATTTTATCATGATTTTATTAAGGATGATGTTGGAAAATACATATATATTCGAGATGATGATACAAAGGAAGTTTGGGGAGCTACTTATAAACCAATGGATAAATGTGGAGAAGATTATGAAGTTGTTCACGGGTTTGGATATTCAATTTTTACTCACACTTATAATGGAATAAAAAGTTCTTTTAAAGTATTTCTATCTAAAGAACATAAGATTGAATTTTTACATATAACTCTTGAAAATATTTCTAAAATTAAAAGACGGCTTAGTGTATTTTGTTATGGGGAATTATATCTTTCAAATTTTCCTGAAGAAAATAGAGAGTTTCATAATACTTTTATGGAAGGAAAATTTTATAGTGAGAAAAATGTTTTTATAGGAAGAAAGAAGTTTTGGGGCGTTTTAGATAAAGATGGAAGTTACAATAATAGAGAGTATAAGTATAAGTTTTTTATGAGCTCAACAAAAGATATTGTCTCTTACGAATGTTCAAGAGAAAGATTCATTGGAATGTATAACTCTCTTAAAAATCCTAAATCTCTTAGGGAAAATTCTTTATCTTCTTTTGATGATAAAAATTTAGATTTAATTTCTTGTGTTCACATTAAAATTAGTTTACCTCCTTACAAAATAGATAAGGTTTGTTTTTATATGGGAATTGAAGAAAATGAAGAGGATATTTTTAAAATTTTAAATACATATAGAGAAATTAAAAATATTGATGAGGAATTTGAAATATTTACTAAAGATATAAGAGAGTTTGTTTGTTGTGAAAATATAAAAACTCCCAATGTTAAAATTAACTTTATGATTCTTTGGTGTAAGTATCAAACCTTAATGTGTAGATTTTTAGGGAAAGGGTCATATTACCAAATAAATAAAGGGATTGGATATAGGGATCATCTTCAAGATTCTTTAATTTTTTTGGGAAGTAGAGAGGATATAATAAGAAAGGAAATTTTAAAACAAGCATCTAGGATGTTTAAAGATGGAAGTGTAATTCATTTTTATTTAGATGAATCAGAGAGTTTTGTTAAAACAAATTCTAGTGATGATAATTTATGGCTTGTGTATGTTTCTTTAATTTATATAAATGAAACGGGAGATTTTGAAATTTTAAATGAGAAGGTTAAATATATTGATTCTTTTGAGGAAAATTTATATGTCCATTTAAAAAGAACTCTTATGTTTTCTCTTAAAAATGTTAGTGAAAATGGTCTCTCAAAAATTATGAATCATGATTGGAATGATGGAATTAGTAATTTTAATGGGGAGAGCGTATTTGTAAGTGAATTTTTATATTTAGTTTTAAAAGAATTTAGAGAGGTTTCTATACTTAAAAAGGATTTTGAATTTTTACATGTAATAGATAAATATTTGGAAATTTTAAAACATGGAGTAAATTCAATTGGATTTAATGAAAAATGGTATTTAAGAGGAGTTTCAAAAGAAAAGTACTTAGGAAAATATCCAGAGCAAATATTTTTAATCCCACAAGTGTTTAGTGTTATAAGTGGAATTTGTGAAAAAAATAGAAGTTATAAAGTTATGAAGGAAGTTTATATAAATTTAAATACAAAATATGGACTTAAGATTTTAAACCCTCCATTTAAACAAATTGATAAAAGTGTTGGATATATTACGAGATACGCAGAAGGGGTTAGAGAAAATGGATCTATTTATTATCATTCTTGTATGTGGGGAATTCTTGCTTTTATTTTAATTGGGGAGATAGATATTTCAGAAGAGATAATAGAAAGAATTCTTCCAATAAATAAAGGAGAAGAGATAGATTTATATAAACTTGAGCCTTATGTTATGCCTTCTAGCGTTGAAGGAGATTATTCTAAAAATTTTGGGAGAGGAAATTGGAGTTTTAATACAGGATCTAGTAGTTGGTTTTATAGAATTATTACAATATATGTTATAGGAGTTTATGGAACTTTAAAAGGACTTTTAATAGATCCCAAACCATTTAAAAGCTGGAGAAACTTTTTTATAAGGAAAAATTTTAAAGGAGCAACATTTAATATAGAATTTGAAAATCAAAATGGAAAAAATTTAGAAATTTATGTTAATGGGCAAAAAATAGAAGGAAATATTATAACAAATATTAAAAAGGGAAAAGATTATAATGTTTTAGTTAAAATAAATTAGGGATGAATTTTTCATCCCTAATTTTTATTGTAAAAATAATTAAAATCATCAACAAGAAAGATTTCCCTTTTGTAAAAATAAGAGAAAGCATCTTCAAGGGCACATAAAACTGGAATAATTCTTTCATATCGGGCATTTTCTCCCATATGACCAATTCTTATTGCCTTGTCTTTTAAAAATCCAAAAGATCCACTAAGTAAAATTCCAAATTTATCTTTTATGTAGTTTAAAATTTCCTGAGGATTTGTATCATTTTCAACAATTATTGTTGAAACGGTTGGAGATGAGCAATTTGAATCTAAAAATGATTTAATATTATTTTTAGAGAGGGCTTTTAATAAAGAATATGAAATTTTTTCATGGCGTTTAAAAATATTTTCCATTCTTTCTTCAAGCATATTGTCAATTGAGGTTTCTAATCCGTTTAAATCTGAAATTGGCATTGTGTATGGAAACCATTTTTTTTCATAATAGGAAAGATAATTTAAAAGATTCATATAGTATGTTGGAATTTTAGATTTTCTATTTTTAATAGCCTTTATTGCGTCTTTTGATATGCTCAAAAATGTAAGTCCTGGTGGTGCTGAAAAACATTTTTGAGAGGCACATAATCCAATATCAATTTGTGATTCATCAACATTAACATAAGTTCCTCCAAGAGATGCTACCATATCTACAACTGTTAAAATATTATATTTTTTAAGAAGAGGGCATATTTTATGAATTGGATTTAACATAGAAGATGGGGTATCGCAATGAACAAGTGTTGCGTATTTAAAATCATGATTATTTTCAAGGAATTTTTCAAATTTCTCAAATTCAAAAGGGGAATCAAAAGGGGAATTAAATAAAGTTACATCTCCATCATAAAGAGAAACTAAATCTTTAAATCCTTCCCCAAACACTCCATTATTTATAACTAAAACTTTATCATTTTTTTCAGTAAGGCAGGCACAACTAGCTTCAAGTGAAAGCATTCCCTCACCAGATAAAATTATAATATCATTTTTAGTATTAAATATGGTTTTAAGTTTTGAGCAAATGGATTTATATTGATTAAAGAAATCATGATCTAAATCAGGATTGGTGAAATTTTTTGAGCGAGAGAGCATTACGTTATTTTTTACATAGGTTGGACCGGGAGAGTAAATAAAATTCATCATAAAATATCCTTTCTAAAACAAATTAACATAATTAATTAAAAGTTATAAACATATTAACAAAACCATTGTGGATAATATAAAATTTTTAATAATTTTTTTCAAAAAAATTTCGTAAGCAAAAAGTTATCAACAAAAATTGTGTATAAAATGTGTAAAAATGTGGAATAATTCAAAAAATATTTTTTATATGCATTTAATTTTACTAAATTACTAATTTCATGTAAATTAAAAAAGGTTGAAAAATGTTTATAATTTTTAAACCTTTTTCTCTATTTTGTTTATAACTTCCTTTTGAGAGCAATGTTTGGTTTTACAATTTTTAGAACAACTAGAGCAAGAGCCTCCTTTTTTTGTAAATGTTCTAATTACAAAATAAAAGCTAATAATTACTAGAATTATAATAATAAGTTTATCCATAATATATCACCATATTAAATTTATTATATTAAATATAAGAAATGAAACGGAGTAGGCAAGTGCTAGTTGAAATATTATAGAAGTAAACATAAGTTTAGTACCGTACTCATGTTTTATAGTTGATAGAACAGATATACAAGGAGTATATAAAAGTACAAATACTAAAAATGAAATTGCTGCTGCCGGTGTAAAAAATGATGGAAGAATTGTTTCTAAATTTGCACCAAAAATAACACCCATAGAACTTATTATAACTTCTTTTGCCATAAGTCCTGTTAATAAAGAAAGAGATGCTTGCCAAATTCCAAATCCAAGAGGAGCAAAAAGTGGAGCAATAAAATTACCAATTGAATAAAGAAAACTGTTTTCAATAGTTGTGAATCCTGAAAAATTAAAATTAGATAAGAACCATATTATAATAGAAATTGAAAATATTAATGTTCCAATCTTTTTAAAGAAGGAGGAGAGTTTATTGAAAGATTCTTTAATCATATATGATAAAGTTGGAAGTTGGTAATTAGGAAGTTCGAGTATAAAGATTTCTGATTTTGTTTCTTTAGAGAATATATTCATAATGAGACCAACTATTATGGCAACAATAATTCCTAAGAGATATAATCCCATTATTACAAATTCTGCATTATTTTTAAAAAATACACTTGTAAATAAGAGATATACAGGTAGTCGTGCATTACAACTCATAAGAGGGAGAAGAAATATGCAAGTTTTCCTATCTCTTTCACTTTCAAAAGTTCTTGTTCCCATGATTGCAGGAACAGTACAACCAAAACTCATCATCATAGGTAAAAATGCTTTTCCAGATAGTCCAAAAAGTCTCATAAACTTATCAATAATTATTGCAGCTCTTGATATATATCCACAGCTTTCAAGAAAAGTTAAGCATACAAACATACAAAGTATTACTGGGAAAAATACTAAAACAGAACCAACTCCAGCAACTATTCCATCAAGAATAAATGATTGAAAGAGTGGAGAAGTATTTGAAATTAAATTTTGAATTAATGGAGTTAATTTGTCCGTAATAAATTCATCTAACAAGTCAGATAATGGAGTTCCAATCCAAGAGAAGGTTATTTTAAAGATTAAAAAGAATATTAAAATGAAAATTGGTATAGATAAAAATTTATTTAATAGAATTGAATCTAATTTTTCAGTAAAATTAGTATTCTTCTTTTTGTCTGTTTTTACACAAGAATTTAAAATGGGTTCAATTTCTTTATATATATCTTCTGATTTTAAAGAATCGTAGTTCTTAGTAGTACTTGTTAATTTTGAAGATTCATTTTTTAAGAAGGTTTCAACTTCTTCTACACCATGTTTTTTATTTGCGTTAACAACAAATACAGGACAATTGAGAGCTCTTGAGAGTTTTTCATGATCTATGATGATATTATTTTTAGTAGCAAGATCTATCATGTTTAAGATTACAACAACAGGTATATTAAATTGTTTTAATTGGAATGTTAAAAATAAATTTCTATAAAGATTTGAAGCATCTAAAATATTTAAAATGAGGGATGGTTTTTCATTTTTTATGTAATCAAGAGATACTTTCTCTTCAATTGAAAGAGATTCTAGAGAATATATTCCAGGTAAATCTATTATTTCAATATCGTCTGTTAAATTTCCGGTTTTTTTCTGAACTGTAATTCCTGGATAATTCCCAACTTTTTGATTTGATTTTGTCAATATATTAAAAAATGTAGTTTTTCCAACGTTGGGATTTCCTACGAGAGCAATTTTCATTAAATACATTCCTCCTAAATTTAATTTATGATAATATTTTTAAATATCTTTTTTCTTAGAGCAATTGTTGAGTTATTAACTTTAATTATAACGGGATCTCCAAAAAGAGCTTTCTTATAGATTGTAATTGTTGAATTTTTTATAATTCCTAATGAGTTTAAACGTTTTTTTAATAGATTATCTCCACTTATTTCTTTAACTGTACAAGTTTTTCCTACTGGTATATTTAATATTGAGTTAGAATTTTTCATAATACACTCCTAAAAATTAACTTATAATTGATAAATATATTACACTTATTGATAGGAAATATCAATAAGTAATTAAAATTTCAAATTTATATTGTGTTATTAGTTTCAAAAATTTATAATATAAGGGTAATTTGTTAGAGAAATGAGCTGGAAACTTTTATGAAGATATTAGAGCAATACTATGATGTAGAAGAGTTTGATATTAATGATGTTTTAGATAGTGAGGAAGATAATGAGGCTTTTAAAAAAGCTATTTATTTTGATCTTGAACATTATGTTTATAAAAAACCTATTTGTATTGGTGTTTTTGGGTGTTGTTATTATGATTCTGAGTTAAACAAACTTGTATCAACTCAATATATGATAGAAAATAAAAATGAAGTACATACTTTGCTCTTACTTGCAAGAGATTATTTTGAGAAAATGTATATTCAATTAAATAAAAGATATATAGTTACATTTTCTGGAAATAATGATTTTACTGTTATAAATTATCTTTTTAAACAATATGGCGTAGAATTTGAAATTAAGAATTATTTTAAAGAAATTGATCTTCAGAAAGAATTTTCAAAGATATCTCATAGTAAAGAGAATATTGGACTTAAAAATTTAGAAAAGCTTGCAGGAATAGATAGGAAAAATGATGTAATAAGCGGGGTAACTATTGCAAAAACTTTTGCAAAAATTATTAAGGATAGGGAATATATAAATAGGGTTCCAAAGGATAAACTAACAAAGATACTTAATTATAATTTAGATGATGTTATTAATTTATTTTATATATATGTGAAATGGAATAAAATTAAGAGAGTGGTTTTAGAAGATAAAAATTTGGAAAATAAAGAAGACTTTAGAAAAGATTCTTAAGTCTTCTTTTTGTTTTTTATGATAATTTATTTATGGAAATTTTAAGTCTTCTTAGAGTTTCATCTTTTTTAAATAAATATGAAAGTTCAGAAGCTCCTCCAGGACTTGAATTTTTTCCAGATAAGGCACATCTTATAGGCCAAAGAACAAATCCATTTTTATAAGAGTTTGAGGAAATGTATTCATTTAATAATGAGTTTATATTTTCAATTGAATAATTATTTGTATTTTCAAATATAGGAAGAACTTCTGTTAAAATTTTAAGAGAAGATTCTTTTGTTGTTTTCATTTTTTTGTGCTCAAAAATACTTAAATCATAATCAGGAAGATTAATTAGAAAATCAATTATTTCAGGTATTTGAGTGAAAATTTCAATTCTACTTTGGAGCATTTCTGATAATAATTTTCTATCTATTTGAGATGGAAGATTATCATAGTATTTTGAAGTTATTTCATGAAACTTTTCTTTATCCATTTTTTTAATATACTCAGAATTCATCCAAGTAAGTTTTTTAATATCAAAAATCGATGAGGATTTAGAAATGTTTTTATAATCAAAGTTTTTAATAAGTTCATCTAGTGTGAAAAATTCCTCGTTAGAAGATGGGCTCCATCCTAAAAGAGCTATGTAATTTATTATAGCTTCGCTTAAATATCCCTTATCTATTAAATCATTATAAGAAGCATCTCCATTTCTTTTTGAAAGTTTTTCTGTTTCATTTTTCATAATATGAGGACAATGAATGTAAATAGGAACTTCCCATGAAAATGCTTCATATAGTCTTTGATATTTCGGAGCAGAAGATAAATATTCTTTACCACGAACAATATGAGTTATGTTCATTAAATGATCGTCAATTACATTTGCAAAATTATAAGTTGGCATTTTGTCAGTTTTAAGAAGAATCATATCCTCAAGCTCAAAATTTGGAACTGTAATTTCCCCATATAAAATATCATTAAACGTAGTTGTTCCTTCAACTGGATTGTTTTGTCTTATAACATATGGCTCTTGATTTTCTAATTTCTTTTGTATTTCTTTTTTGGATAAATTTAAGCAGTGTTTATCGTATTTAAATACAGTATTGTTTTTTAAAGCCTCTTCTCGAAGGTGAGAGAGTCTTTCTTCGTTACAAAAACAATAATACGCATGTCCTTTCTCAACTAATTTCTCAGCATATTCTTCATATAAATGCTTTCTTTCACTTTGAACATAAGGACCAAAATCTCCAGGAATATCAGGACCTTCATCGTAATTAAGACCCGTATCTTTTAAAACATTAAATATAATATCAATAGCACCTTCAACAAATCTCTCTGTGTCGGTGTCTTCTATTCTTAAAATAAATTTTCCATTTTCCTTTTTAGCAATTAAATATGTATAAAGTGCTGTTCTCAAATTTCCTATGTGCATATAACCAGTAGGACTTGGAGCAAAACGTGTTCTAATCATAAAATACCTCCTTTTTATTTAATTAGATTATATACAAAAATTCTCATAACTAAAATATCACAAAATGCTAGATATAGTAAGAGTATCCTTATCAAAATTACATTGCATATATATTGTTCCCATTTTATCTGTTCTTAAAATTTTTGAATCTAAAGATTCTAAAATATTTAAGGTATTTTTATTAGGATGTCCATAGGAATTATCTCCTGAGCTTATAACAGAAATAAGAGGAGAAACTTTATTTAAAAATTTTTCAACATTATTTTTATCATTATTAAAAGCACCATGATGAGGAACTTTTAAAATTTCGCTTTTAATATTTTGATTTAAAAGAGAGAGTTGTCCATCTTCTTCAATATCCCCAGTATAAAGTATATCAAAATTATACATACTTAAAGAGAATACAAGAGAAGTATTATTAATGTTTTCTGGATTGTCTTCAAGTTTTGATAAAAATTTTAAATTAAAGTTATTGGATAATTTTAAATTTGTAGGATCTTTTATGTAATGTATTGAAGTATTTGAATTATTAACAACTTGCTCAATTTTATTAAAAGTTTCATCTTTTAAAGCATCTGGAAGAATTAAATTTTTGATTTTGAAATTATTGTATACATCTAAAAAACCTGAAACATGGTCTTCGTGATCATGGGATAATATGACGTAATCAATTGATTTAACATTTTGATCTTTGAGAGTTGATATAACCTTATTAACAAATTTACTATCTCCCGTATCAATTAAAATCGTTGTATTTTTGTAATCAATAAAACTAGAATCTCCTTGATTTACATCAAAGAAAAATATTTTTGCAACATCATCTTTTGAGGAACATGAATTAAGAGAGAAAATAAAAACTAAAAATATAATTTTAAAAAAATTTTTCATAATTAAGACTCCAAAGATAATTATTATGTTTTTAAGGATGTTTTCATAATATAGATAAAATATTCATAAAATAAAAATCATAATTAATTGAAAAAATTTTTTCCTTGTAATTTCTTATATGGAGTTAATATAATAAAACCAAGCGTTGAAATTATTTTAGATTTGAAAAGTGAGAGGATTAAACATATTGATTAAAAGATTAGTTTACTGGGCGTTAATGTCAAAGTTTTTTACTTATATGATAATTAATTTTAAAAAATTTAAACGTCTTAAAGAAAATGAAAATACTAAAGAATTTCACAAGTTAGGACGAACTTCTTTTAAATATTATTCTGATGCTATTCTTAAAAGTTCAAAATGTAATTTTAAAATTTTGGGAGAAGAGAATGTGAATTTTGATGAGACATATTTGAT
>JAGHEJ010000072.1 GCA_017889345.1 Clostridiales bacterium
ATATCTCCACATCCTGCAACACAACAAGTACCCATTCCTCTAGCAACAACTGCTGCGTGAGAAGTCATTCCACCTCTTACAGTAAGAACCCCTTGTGCTGCTACCATTCCTTCGATATCTTCTGGTGATGTTTCAAGTCTTACTAATACTACTTGCTCACCGTTTGCTGCTCTTTCTTTAGCTTCTTGTGCTGTAAAGGCAATCTTTCCAGTTGCTGCTCCTGGAGATGCTGGAAGTCCTTTTGTTATTGCTGTAGAATTTTTGATTACTTGTGGATCAAATGTTGGGTGCAATAATGTATCTAATTGTTTAGGTTCCACTTTTAATATTGCTTCTTCTTTATTGATTAACTTTTCTTCAACTAAGTCTACTGCTATTTTTAAAGCTGCTTGTGCTGTTCTCTTTCCGTTTCTTGTTTGTAGGAAGTATAATTTACCTTCTTCAATTGTAAATTCCATATCTTGCATGTCTTTATAATGCTTCTCTAACTTTTCAACGATATCCATGAACTCTTTGTAGATAGCTGGATTTCTTTTTTCTAAAGTCTCAATTGGCTCTGGAGTTCTTATGCCGGCAACAACGTCCTCACCTTGAGCATTCATTAAGTACTCTGCAAATATTTTATTTTCCCCTGTAGATGGGTTTCTTGAAAAAGCAACACCTGTTCCTGATTGATCACCTTTATTACCAAATACCATTTCTTGAACGTTAACTGCAGTTCCCCAGCTTGATGGGTAATCGTTCATTCTTCTGTAAACTATAGCTCTTGGGTTATTCCATGATCTAAATACAGCAACTACTGCCTCAATTAATTGTTTCTTAGGATCACTTGGGAAATCTTCTCCCTTTTCTTTTTTGTAGTGATCTTTAAATTGTCTAACTAACTCTTTTAAGTCATTAGCATCTAATTCAGTATCTAACTTAACACCTTTTTTCTCTTTCATTACATCCATTAAATGTTCAAACTCTTTTTTCTCAATTCCCATAACAACATCTGAGAACATTTGGATGAATCTTCTATATGAATCATAAGCAAATCTTTCGTTATTTGTAGATTTAGCTATAACCTCTACAACCTCATCATTTAGTCCAAGATTTAAGATTGTATCCATCATACCTGGCATTGAAACCCTAGCACCAGATCTAACTGAAACTAATAATGGATTTGTTTTTCCACCAAATTCTTTTCCAGTTATTGCCTCTAATTTAGTCATTGTCTCATAAACTTCTTGCTCAATACTCTTTGCTAAAACTTTCCCATCTTCGTAGTACTGATTACAAGCTTCTGTGCTTACTATAAATCCTTGCGGTACTGGTACGCCAATCTTTGTCATTTCACAAAGGTTAACACCCTTACCTCCAAGAAGGTTTTTCATTGAAGAATCACCTTCGCTAAAAAGGTACACGTATTTCTTAGACATTTAATTCACTCCTTTTTTACTTAAACAAATAACTTTACTGCTGCGCATAATTTAATGTTTGACCAAAACCTACTTAATTATACATAATATTACAAATATTGTATATAAAACAAAATATATACAAATATCTGTTTTCTTTATTTTTATTCCACTCAAAAAGTTATACCTATTTTAATTAATTGTCAAGTTCCTTTTCATAATTTTCTGAATCATTTTGAATTTCTTCTGAATCCTCAATATTTTCATTATTTACTACTTTATAATCTTCAACCTTTTCTGCATCTGATTCATGTAAATCTTGAATTTCTGCACTAATATTATTAAATTCCTCTTCAATTTCATCTTTTTCAGCATCATATACAAACTTTGCATAAGATTCTGTTTTATTCTTTATGTTTTTTGAAATCTTATTTTCAATCATGTCGTTGAAATTTTCCATTGCTTTCTTACCAAACTCTACTGCTTTATTTTTAAATTCATCTGCAGTAACTTTGATATCAACATTTGAAATAACGCTATTGATTTTATCTTTTGATGTTGAAAAAGCAAAAGTTACTTTCTCTTTAACATCTGAATTTACATGATATACTTTTCCTGTCTTATCAACCACTTTAAAGTCTATATCAAATAATAAAATCCCACCAAGTTTAAGTGGTATAAGGATAGGATACAACACAAATACAAATGATGAAATAACAACTGCTGTCAATGGAATATCTGCTATCACTGAACCTTTTCTACTAACAATAAGACGTTGATTGCTTCCTTCTTTGTAAAGCTCTACTAACTTTTCTTTGATATCTTCTAAATAACTCTTAATTGGGCAACAATTTTTCGCATAGTCTGATTCTTCAAGAAATATTAATGACTCTATCAAATCATTATTGTTTAACTCTAAAACTTCCTTAGCTTCTTTGTACGTAATTTTAAATTTTTCTCTAAGTATTTCCATATTTTGAAACAATGTATTATCACTCATCTTTTTTATATCCTCCTAAAAATTTGATACTATTTGGCATCCTAACTAAGTTTTGTTCTAAAAATACTTTGTTAAGATTAAAGATTGAATTTATATCCTCATCGGATATTTTAATTTTTGGTATATTCATGATATTAACTGTACATAAAAATCGCATAATATTTATAATTCGATTTTCAACTCTAAACTCCTTCAAATTACCACAAGAAATACATACAACATTTTGAAGATTGAAATAAAAATAACTTTCCTTCCCCTTAATCTTGTTTGAACAAAAATAACAACGTTCAAACTCTAAATGGTATCCATTCTCCTTTAATAATCTAAGTTCAAAAATTCTCATAATAAAATCTTTATTAACTTCCTTAACCTCAAAAAGAAGAAATATGTTTAACAAAAACCTAAAAAACCTTTTATCAATTTCATATCCATCTGAAAATGCAATATCTAACAATTCAAAAAAATAGGTTAAATGAAAAATCTGATCTCCAAAATTTAAAAAGTCTATATTTTTTATAAGACTCCCATCTGATATATAATAAAAGTTTCTTCCCTTCTTAAGATTAAATTGAACTAAACTAAAAGGTTGTGTAATTGAAAAAAATGAGTTATTACTTTTCTTCGCATTCTTAGCCAAAATAGAAATTTTACCAATATTCTCACAAAGCACCCATATAATTTTGTCATTTTCTCTATATGTTTGTTCTTTTAAGACAAATCCTTTTGTATTAATTAAATTCAAATCTTAAATTCATAAATTCTATTTATGAAAAAGTTCACCTCTTTTTTATGTATTTTTCAGCCTCTTTCACACTAAGAGAACTAAGTTTATTTTCAAATATAAAATTTTTAACCCAATTACTATTTGTTTTTGAATATTCTCTAAGTGCCCAACCAATTGCTTTCTTAATGAAAAAATCATCGTCTGATAAATTATCTTTTATCGCTTTAGATAAAACTTCAAGATTTGTATCTTCTTTATATCTAAGCTGAAATATAATACTACTTCTTCTTATCCACATATTTTCATCATTAATCCAAGATAGTATATGCTCATTAACTATATTAGGATATTTTTTACATATATGTCCTAACAAATTAGAAGAAATAATGTCAACTGTATCCCACCAAGATTTATTTGTAATTAAATTTCTTATCAAAAATATATCTTCCTCAACTAAGAAATTTTTTTGCTTAACAAGATAATCAATCACCATGTATTGAAACTCTCTATACTCTTTCTCAAAAAATTCTACCACAAAATCTCTATCTATTTCTTTAGGTTTTATAATTTTTTTAAAAATTTCCTTCTGCAATTTTTTCCTAACAGGACTCTTAATTCCCAAAAATTTAAATTGATCTCTCATATAAGCACTCATCTTTTTAGCTTCTATTTCATTATTCCCATCTAAAAAAATTCTATCTATATCCAAACAAAATCCCTCCAAATTAAATATACAATAAAAGGGAAAGTACATAAAGCACTTTCCCTTACTTATAACCTAAACTCTTAAGATAATTATTGTCATCTCTCCAGTTCTTACGAACTTTAACCCACAATCTTATATAAACTTTACTTCCAAGAAATCTTTCAATTTCTTGTCTTGAATATGTAGATATTTTTTTGAGCATTTCTCCATCTCGCCCAATTATAATCGGTTTATGAGTATCCTTCTCACAAAAAATATTTCCCTCAATATTATATCTCTTATGTTTTTCATCATATTTCATAGATAAAATTTCAACACCAACTCCATGAGGAATTTCATCTCTTACAAGTTTTAAAATCTTTTCTCGAACAATTTCAGATACGAAAAATTTCTCATGATTAGTCGCAGTCTGATCATCTTCATAATATTTTGGACCTTCTGGCAAATATTTAAGAATTACTTCTAGTAAAGTATCTAAGTTTTTTCCATTTAAAGCAGAAATTGGAACATACTCATCAAAATCCATAACTTTGCTGTATTTCTCTAATGCTCCAAAAACTTCTTCTCCTTTTCTTTCATCTATTTTATTTAGTACAAATATTTTAGGTATTTTCTTATCTTTTATCTTTTCATACATCTCTATTTCAGAATTTAAAACTTCTTTTCTTGCATTAACAACAAATATTATGAGGTCAACTTCATTTAATCCATTTGAAATAGATTTTATCATATATTCACCTAATTTATGCTTTGGCTTATGAAATCCAGGAGTATCCGTAAAAACTATTTGATAATTTTTATTGTCCAAAATTCCTATTACATTACTTCGAGTAGTTTGTGGCTTACTAGAAACTATACTTAATTTTTGATTTATAAAAGCATTTAATAACGTCGATTTACCAACATTCGGTCTTCCAATTATACTAACAAATCCTGATTTATGCATTAGTTACCCCTTATTTAAACTAAATTATTTTTACTAAATCCAAATGGAATTATATCTTTTAATTTATGGACTACATATTTATCTCTTCCTTGTGCAATTATAATAGGAATATTTTCACTTTCTGCAAACTCAATTATTACTTGCCTACAAATTCCACATGGATAAGTAAAATCTTCAAAAGATCCTATTACACAAATTGCTTTTATAATTTTATACCCTTCAGATACTGCTTTAAAAATAGCCGTTCTTTCAGCACAATTTGTTGCCCCATAAGAAGCATTTTCAATATTACATCCTGAAAAGATTTTAGAATTCTCAAATAATATACTTGCTCCAACTTTGAAATTTGAATACGGAGTATAAGATTTTTCCCTTGCTTTAAACGCTTCATCTATAAGATTTATATAAACTTTTTCATCCATAATAACTTACCTCTCACATAAATTTAAGAAAATATTTTAAATATAACAATAGTCAAAAAAGTACCTAAAAAAGCACCAACTAATACTTCTTTAAAGCTATGTACACCTGTATCAACTCTACTTTGTGCAACAATAATAGCCATCATAAAACTTAATCCAATTATAATAGGTTCTTGAGCTATATAAGATATTATAGTCGCTATAGAAAATGAAATGGTACTATGTCCACTTGGCATCCCACCTCTTAAAGGTGTTCCCTCTCCATATATGGCCTTGATAATTACGGTAATTATCACAACCATAACCAAAATTACAAAAACCATATAAGGATTGCTCTGTTTAATTTTTGTTATAAGGGTAAATCCAAAATTATTTATTTTATCCCAAAATATTAAATACCCAATAAACACAGCATTTAACGCTGTAAGTAATACTGCACCAGCTGCAATATTTTTAGCAATTTTAGCAAGTGGGTGATAATAGTTTGTAGTAGCATCAATAGCAACTTCAATAGCTGTATTTATAAGTTCTGCAAATACAACAAGCATTATTGTCAAAGATAGAATTATCAATTCTATTTTGGTAATATCGTAAAACAATGATGCTCCCATAACTATAATTGCCACAACTAAATGTATTTTTATATTAAGTTGGGTTCTAACTGCGTACAAAATGCCAGCTATAGCATTATTAAAACTATCAACTAATTTCTTTATGTTGATCTTCCCTCCTCCTCAGTTATTTAAATATTTTAAGTTCTCGAACAATCTCTTTTTCTCTTCCTCTCATAATCACTTTTTCATCTTCTTCCATGTGATCATATCCAAGTAAGTGCAATAAAGAGTGAATTATTAAGTATCCAACTTCTCTCTCAAAGTTATGGTTAAATTCTACACTCTGCTCTTTAGCTTTTTCAAGAGAAAGAAGAATATCTCCAAGAATTAATCTTCCATTTTCTAAGTCGTAATCCTTAAATTTATAATTTTTATATTGGTTCTTAAAAACCTTGCCTTTATCGTAAGAAAGCATAGGGAAAGATAAACAATCTGTTTCCTTATTAATTCCCCTATGTTCAAAATTAACCTTTTTTATTTCATCATTATCTACAAACAAAATATTAACTTCACTTTCAAAACTAACTTCTTCAAATTCAAGAACATACTTTGCAATATTTTTTATAAAATCTATAAACTCTTGAGAAATTTCAATTTTATCCTGACAATTTTCCAAATTAATAACCATTTATCTTAATCCTTTTTTTCGTCATTTTGAGCATCTTTTTGCATATCTTTTGGATACTCTATACGTTCATGATAAATTCCCTTTAAAGTTTTTGCAAAAGATTCTTTTATAATTTCTATATCCTTAAATGATATAGGACTATTTTTTAATTGTCCATCTCTTATTTTATCATCAACAACATTTTCTATCATCTTTTTTATGTTCTCTTGAGTTGGTTCACTTAAAGATCTAACAGCAGCCTCTACACTATCTGCAAACATAAGAATTGTAACTTCCTTTGTTCTTGGAAGCTCTCCTCCATATCTAAAATCCTTCTCTTTAACCTGCTCTGGATGTTCAGAATTATTTTTCATTGTAAGATAAAAGTATTTTGCAAGAGTGTTAGCGTGATGACCTTCTATCGCATGCTCAACAAATTGTGGCAATTTATATTCCCTCGCTAATTGCAATCCATATTTTACATGAGAAAAAATTATATTAGCACTTGTTAAAGGATCTATTCTATCATGAGGATTTTTATTTCCTACTTGGTTTTCCTTAAAGAAATATGGTCTTCCTGTTTTTCCAATATCATGATAATAAGCAGAAACTCTTGTTAATAAAGAGTTAGCTCCTATTGCATCACTTGCTGCCTCTGCTAAATTTGCAACCATCAAACTGTGATTATAAGTTCCAGGAGCTTCAACCACTAACTTTTTAAGTAATGGATGCTCTGGATTTATAAGTTCCAAAAGTTTCATTGAAGTTACAATATTAAACACGTTTTCAAATATAGGAAGTATTCCTGCAACAATTATTGAAGATAGAATTCCACTTAAGAATGCAAAAATTATTTCCATTAATATATAGGTTTTAACATTTCCTACAATAACATTTACTGTTGAAAGTATAATAACATTGGTTAAACTAAACCAAATAGATAATTTTATAAAATGTATTCTACTTTTTAATCTCTTTAAAAATACAGTCCCTAAAATTACGTTAAATAAACTTATAAAAATTACAACTATATTGAATTTTGTAATTATTCCTATTAAAACAAGAGTCATAAGATTCGTAATCAAAGAAACCCTATTATTTATCAGCGTAGTTATTGCTAATGGTCCTAAAGCAAATGGAATTATATAAATATACTCCTCACTTATAACCCTAACAAGTATAAGAACTAAAAGTTTTATAATCATTATAACATTCAGTAAACTTGTATCTTCAATACACTCTTTCTCATTTCTTTTGTAGTACAAATACTCAATGATAAAAGTAAACACGACTAAAACAAGAATTGAAAAATTCAATTTCCAATTTATATTTGAAGTTTTTAAAATTCCCAAACTATCAAGAATAGATATATGACTTTCTGTTACAACATCTCCTTGTTCAATAATTACTTGTCCTTTTTTAACTATAACAGGAGATACATTTTTAGCAGCCTCTTCCCTTTTTTGTTCAGTCTTTTCATGGTCATAAAAAAAGTTTGGCTTAATCATTGGAAATATAATACTAAGAGAAATTTCATTAAACTGCTCTTGATTTACACTCTTATTAATTTCTTCTCTTGCAAAAGACTTTACATTTTCAAGATCACTTAAATTTCCTTCTTCAATTTTAAGCTCATAAATTTTATTTACAACATTACTCAAAAATCTTTGATAAGACCCAAGCATATTATTATCCAAAGAAAGAATTGCTTTATAATCATCTACACTTAAATCGATCCCATAACTTTTATTTAAATCAAAAAATACAGAATCCGCAATAACTGGATACCCTTTTAACTCATAGAATTCTTTAAAAAGATTTTCAATTTTTTCAAGTACATCATATCGAACTTCTTTTCTATGATTAAATTGAGTTGCAACCTCATCTCTTGCTATCTTAATTCTATTATCTGTTGAAAATTTATCTTGAGTTTCCCTTGGCGCTTTTATTGTATATTGGGATATTTCCCCTAATTTCAAATCGTATTTTCTCTCAAGGGTTGACGATAAAACTATAATAACTATGAAAAACATTAGAATTGAAAGCAAAAAATAATTTTTATATTTCATAAACATATTATTAAACCTTTTTAATTTCAATAAATCACTCCCTATGTTATTTGAGTACTGTTACTATTTTCAATGGATTTTTGAGGTGTCTGCTCTATCTCTTCAGTCTTTGGAATTTTAACTCCAATGTCTTCTTCTATAACAAAAGAAATTTTAATATTAAGTTTGTTCTCTATAATTTCATCTTTAACCAACACACTGACAATAACATCTGTATCCTTTAAATTTTGTTTTACATTTTTTGTATAATAATTAACTAAATCCTTTTTAACATTTTCAGGATCTAATGTGTAAGAGGACTTATTTACCTCATAGTATATATTCTTTTTTATAAATTTACTATCATAACTAACTTTCTCAAAATTTTCAAACTCACCTTTATATTTTTTAAAATATAATTTTTTGCCAAAAATTTCTATGTAATATTCAGTCTCCTTATTTTTAGTATTTACACTTTTTACTCCTTCTAATTCAATGGATTCTTCAAATTCCAAAAAAGTTTTTGCAATTACGCTACCTACTGGAGTAATTTCATAAGTTCCTCCTTCTTTTCCCTGATATCCATCTATAAGAAGATCTCCTTTTTTTACAATATCTCCAGGTTTTACAACAGCAGTTCCAGATTGAGTATAAACTCTAACAACTTCTCCATCTTTATCTGCAACAATTTTTCCTAAAGAATTATCAATTTCAATAACTGGAGGTCTAAAACTTTCAACAACTTCAACTTGAAGAGTTGAACCTTGAACTCGAACCTTAGACCATAAAACATTTTTGTTCTTAGTAACAATTTGCTCTTCCAAAAACTCAGTATTAATTTTTGATTTTAAAATTCCTTTGTTTATTCCTAACTCTTTTATAACTCGTCTTATTTCATAAGGAGAAACATGTTTATCCCCTTTAATATCAATTTTCCAAATAAAAAATGATAGAGAAAATAAAATTCCAAAAGATATAACAAGACCTGATATGAGAGTAATATAACCTTTAAAATTAGTTGCAAGCTTTAAAATTCTTCCAACTTTTTCAACAACCAATTTGCTGTTAGTTTCCTCACAAACTTTTTCAATCTCAGATAAATATTCTGATTTAATCGTTAAAGACAGAGTATATAAATTTTCTCTTCGTACATTTACAACCTTTATTTCTCTTTTCCAAAAAATATTTAAAAGTTGTTCTGGATTCTTCGTAACAATTTTTAATTTCATCTTTCCATTAACAAAAGAAAAGACATTAAACTTGCTCATAATTAACCCCCTTGAAAACTCCTCTTAATTTTAGAGTCTTCCCAGAAATATAAACAATTGTAAATTTATTTCCCACAATATAAATCACACCATTATCAACTTTTAAAACAACTTCATGTTCGTTAAACTTTAAAATCCCTCTATGATTTTCTATTGTTATAAATTCATCTCCATCTATAACAATCTTGTAAGAATTTTTAATAATCTCTCTCGGAATGTCTAACCTATTTATCATTACATCTTTAATTTCACCCATAATTTTTCCCATAACAATTCCCCCTCTAATTACTTTATTTAAATTTTTATGATTAAAAAAAAAAAAAAGAACTCAATAAAATAATTGAATTCTTTAAATATTTATTTTATATACGCAATTGTAACTCCATGACCACCTTCATTGTATTCTCCAAGTCTATAAGACTTAACATGAACATGAGTTCTCAAAAGATCTGTTATTGATTTTCTTAAAGCTCCTGTTCCTTTTCCATGAATTATTGAAACTTCATTAAGTCCATTAACAAACGCATCATCTAAATATTTATCAACTTCACTTATAGCTTGTAGCGTATCCATTCCTAACAAATTAATTGAAGTGGACATTCCACTTGTTCGAAGCTTCATATCTTTTTTATTGTGAATTGGTTTGCTCTTCTTATTGTCTCCAGTCCATTCAAGCTCATTTATATTTACAGACAATTTTAAAACTCCAGCTTGAACAGTTACATCTCCTTTTTGATCTGGGTTTGAAAGAAGGACAACATTCTGACCAATTCTTCTTAAAAAAGCACTTGACCCAGCTTTAAAAGATTCTTTGTTTTGATTTGAATGTTTAACTTTTCTCCTCTCTTCTTTGGCTTTGCTCTCCTCATCCATCTTCTTTTTCATTTCACGTCTAGCTGCTTCAAGATCTTTTATTCCTTGAGAATTTACTCCATGAAGTTCTAAGTTGTTGATTGTTTTTAAAATGTGGTCTACTTGTTCCTTTACATTATTAATAATTGATTCTGATTCCTTACGAGCCTCTTCTAAAACTTTTGCCTTCTCTTTTTCAATTCCATCAAGACGCTTTTTTAATTTTTCATTTAAAATTTTGTTCTCTTCTCTTAAAATTTCAATCTCTCTATTATTTTTCAATACTTCAAAATTTTTCTCCTCAAGAGAGCGAATAACTTGTTCTAATTTTATAGTATCTCCAGATAAATGATTGTTTGCCGTATCAATAATTTCTTCATTCAATCCCAAAGCTTTTGAAATTATAAACGCATTTGACTTTCCAGGAATCCCAACATTTAATCTATAAGTTGGTTTAAGTGTATCTACATCAAACTCAACTGACGCATTCTCAACATTTTCTGAATTAATAGCGTAAGTCTTTAATTGGCTATAATGAGTTGTTCCCATTAACTTGCAATTATGTTTAATGAAATATTCAATAATAGAAATTGCAAGTGCCGCTCCTTCTTCTGGATCTGTTCCAGAACCAACCTCATCTAAAAGCACAAGAGTTTTCTCTTTTATATTGTTTGTGATACTTACAATATTTTTTATGTGAGATGAGAAAGTGGATAAATTTTGTTCAATACTTTGCTCATCTCCAATGTCTGCAAAAATTTCTTCAACAAACATCACTTCGCTTCCTTCATAAGCAGGAATAAACATTCCACACAAAGCCATTATGTGCATAAGCCCCAAAGTTTTTAAAGTTACAGTTTTTCCTCCAGTGTTTGGTCCAGTAATTATAATGGCTTTTCTATCTTTTGAAAAATCCAGTGTAAGTGGTACAACTTTTTCACGCTCTAAAAGAGGATGTCTTGCCGAAAGTAAATATATATTTTCATTATCATTTACAACAGGTTTAATTCCCTCAATTTCATTTCCGTAATGAGCTTTACAAAAAATAAATTCTACAGTGTATAAATTTTTAATGCTTATCTCTATGTACTCAAAGTTATCTTGTATTTTCATACAAAGCATTCTCAAAATTCTTTGAATCTCTTCCTTCTCACTCTCAATAAGTTCATTAACCTCATTGTTTAAATTTACAAGTACAAGAGGCTCAATGAAAAATGTAGAACCTGAAGCACTCTGATTGTGGACAATACCCTGAACTTGAGATTTGTATTCTGCTTTAACTGGAATACAATATCTATCACCACGAATTGTAAATACATTATCTTGAAGATATTTTGAATAAGTTTTTAAAATATCTGAGAGTTTTCTCTTTACTTCAGCAGTTTTACTTCTTAGCTCTCTTCTAATTTTAAATAAATTTTCACTTGCTTGATCTGTTACCTCTTCTCCATCTTTTATAGCTCTTAAAATTGAATCTTCTAAAGATTTAAACGTGTAGATATTATCGTAATAAAATTTTAGATGTTTAATATCTTTCTGAGACAAGTAAGATTTAATATTTCTCAAACATTTTAGAGTTGTTCCTATTCTATATATCTCTTTAATAGTAATAATTCCGCTTTTGTTTATCTTTTCTATGGACTCTACAATATCTCTAAGCCCACTAAAATCTGGTCTTCCAAATTCTTTTACAAAACTTATTGCTTCCCCTGTTTCTTCAAGACTTCTATTAACTTCTTCGATTGTTTCAAATGGTTTTAAATTTGTAATTAAATTTTTAGCAGTTTCAGTCTTTGCATATTTGTACATTTCGCTTTTAACTTTTTTAAACTCAAGTAATTCTAACACTTTTAAATTCATTTAGTTTCACCACTCTCCTAATCAACTGGCTTGTAATAATTTCCTTTGAATGCGTTTTTAAATGGTTTATTATCAATTAAATGATCTAAAATTTTTCTCGTTTGCTCGTATGTTTCATCTATAAAATCTAATCTAAAAATATTTACATTGCTTTTCTTAATATCATTTATTTCATTTATCAAATTAATTGGCTCTTCTTTATATGTACTAATTTTACAATTAATCGCCGTAGTAAGTAAAAGTTTATTTCCAACTCTATCTTTTAAGTAAAAATCATTTTTCGTACAAGGTCTTAAACATTCTTTATTTAAAGATCTTCCTCCAACAAAAGTTCCGATTGGACAATATTCACTTACCATAACATCTGGTTTTCCATAAACAAACATACATAAATCTTTATTTGTATTTTCCGAAAGCTCTCTTATTTCTTTATCACAAAGCTCTATACTAATCATAAACTTATCAACTTCTTTGTAAAATTCCGTTGATTTTGAATTAAAAATATTTAATCTATAATCTCCTATAATCTCAAGGTTTGAATCTTTAAACTTTCTAATTACTCCTGCGTTACTTGTTAAAATACCTTTAACTTGATTCTTAAATCTTTCAAAAACTTTGAAAATTTTCTCAAACTCATATTCCTTTATAATTGTTGGAAATTTTATATATAAATTCAAATCTTCATAACTTAAAATTTTATCGAAATCTATTTTTCTGTTGTACATAAATGGTGAGAAAATTATATTTCTAAATCCTTTTTCGTAAACAGCATCAAATTGAGCATCGGTTGAAACATAAACAAAATATTTATCATCTTTAATTACTCTCTCTGATTTTGTTTTCTCCACATCATTTTTAAAACTGTAAGATAAATTTTTATGAGAACTTTCTATAACCTTCTCACGAAATTTGCCTAAAGCTTCACGTCTAAGCTCATTTAATTTTGAAATATTTATATATCCTTCTTCATAAACCACATCAATATTTTTTATAGAAAAACTTCCAACTCGTCCCTTACAAAGTTGCTCTATAATTCTTTCTTTTGAAACTGGATTCTTTTGTGGAATTTCTACAACTTCTCCAAAAACTTTTATAGATGTGTTGTATTTATCTGAGAAAAGCTCAAGCTTCATTGGCTTATTTGGAATAAATTCAAATTTTCCATTTATGTACGAAGTTCTTGTGTATTCTTTTTCAAAACTTTTACGAAGCTCTCTCTCAAACTTATTGTCATTTGTTTTATAAAATTTATCTCCTTTTGAAAATCTCGTTGGAAATAATTTTACTTTCATTCCTTCGCTGGCTGTGGAAATCTTATCTTTTCCATTTAAAATTTTCGTTACAATAAATCCATTATCTTTAAAAGAAACCCCATCTCCAAGAGATATATTTGTTTTAAGTAAAACGCTTCCATCATTTAAAACTTCTCCAAGATAAACTCCCTGATTTTTAGGATTATTTACGGATAAAAACTTTTGTCCTTCATAACCGAGCATATATCCATTTGTAAATCCCTCTCTATTAAATATTTTTAATAGATCATCTTCTTTAGATTTAAAATCATCTTTAGTTATAGGAATATTGTTTTCAATTTTATCAATTATATTTCTATAATTTTTAACAGTGTTTACAACATATTCCCCCCGCTTCATTCTTCCTTCAATTTTCAAAGATTTAATCTTAGTTTCTTTCAAAAGCTTAGGCAAAATATTTATTGTCATTAAATCTTTTGGACTCATTAAAAATCCAGTTTTAAATTCTTTATTGTCCTTATTAATGAGAGAATATTCCATACGACAAGGTTGAGCACATCTCCCTCTATTTCCACTTCTCTCGGCAATAAGTCCACTCATTGTACATTGTCCAGAATAACTAACACAAATTGCACCATGAACAAAACCCTCAGTCTCAACTTTCTCAGATATAATTCTTATATCTTCAATAGAAAGTTCTCTTGCAACAACTACTCTTGTTACACCGCTTTCTTGATAATACTCAGCACCGCCTAAGTTATGAATACTTAATTGAGTTGAAGCATGAACCTCACACTCTTTAAATTTCGTAAACATATCAATAAGCCCAGCATCTTGAATAATCAAAGCATCAATTCCCATATTATAGAGCTTTATTCCATAATCAAAAGCTTCTTCAAGTTCACTTTGTTTAATCAAAGTGTTAAATGCAACATAAACTTTAACTCCATATTCATGTGCATAATCAATCATTTCTTGAAATTTTTCATCTGAAAAATTCTCACAATTTGCTCTTGCAGAGAATTTATTTCCACCAATATATATTGCATCTGCTCCTTCATTAATCGCACCAACAAAAGCTTCATAATTACCAACTGGAGCTAAAAGTTCAACTGACATAAAAATTTTCCTCCAAATAAAACAAAAATTAACCACCCATAGCAAGGTGGTTAATTCAAAAGCATTTATATGTTATTTTAAAATATTTCTTTATATATTACAATGAATTATTTTTTATTTTCTTGTTTATATTTCTTAGCGTCGTCAATTGCTTTACGTCCTTCTTCGCTGTCTAATCTTTTTCTTTGTTTTTTGTTAGATTCTTGGCTACTAGTTGTTACAGGAGTTTCTCCTCTCCAATACTCTGGAGGAACATATCCACCTTCTCCTAATTGTTCATCTTCTTCTATTTCTGTTTCTGAAATTGGCATTGGTTGTTGAAGTAATTCTACCAAATAGTCCTCTGTAATTTCTGTAACTAAAACTTGATCATCTTCAATATAAACCATATAAAGTTGTCCAGTTGTTTCATCAAATAAAATTTGAGTACCTTGCTCTACAACTAAATTTATTAACTCTTCCTCAGAAGAAATATATTCAACAGGAACCATTATTTCTTGAAAATCAAATTCAACATCCCTAGTTTGTCCCTCTTGAGCTCTTGTTGATTTAGTTTCAGTTGCATGAGCCATAGCATTAATTCCAGCTAGTCCACCTAAGATTCCACCTAATAACAAAGCTCCCGTTATAATATTTTTACCAGTAATCTTTGATTTCTTCATATAAAAACTCCCCTCTTAAATAAAACGCAATTTTAATTATTTATCGTTTAAATGTAAAGCTTGTTTATATATTGCCCAAATTTTTTTGAATTTAAATATAAATTTTTGTATTATATTTTTTACATAGGGAATTTTAAAGAGTGGTGATAATTTGAGTTTATTTAAAGATATGTTTAATGATTCATTTCACTCCCTTTCTGAAAAAGAGATTGTAATTTTTGATTTTATCTCATTAAATATTCATTCTGTATGTGAAATGAACATTAAAGAATTAAGTTTAAAATTAGATATTTCAGAGTATTCTATTAATAAATTTTGTAAAAAGATAAATGTAGACAATTTTGAAAATTTAAAATCCATACTAAAAGAATTAAATGCTACATCCATCAATTCTTCAAATTTAATCTTCAAAGATTCTTTAAATGGATTTTCAAACTTTATAAACAAAATAGACGAAATTAATCTCATAAATATTTGTAATTTAATATTAAAAGATAAAAATGTGTCAATACTATTCTCATACTCTTCAAAAATAATCGCTAAGTATTTAGACGAAGGATTGAAAAACTTAAACATAAAAACTAAGTTAACATCTTCACCAAAACAAATTTTAAAACAAAAAGATTGTGAAATTGTAATTTACATATCGAGTTTAACAAATGAAAGAACACTAAATTCAACTCTTGAACAGCTTTCAAGTAAAATCATAATAACAATTTGTGATTTGGTTTCAAGAAAAGCATACGATAATTCTTCAATGTTTGTACATATTGAAACTAACAAGCTTTTTAAAAATTTTAATACTAATTCAAACTGTTTATATTTTGTATTCTTTGATCTAATGTTTTCAAAATTAATAGAATTAACCTACAACAATTTTTAAATCCTTCTTCCTTCATACTTTTTTACAAATACAAATAAACATATTTGTATAAATTAATTTTAAAAAGTGGGGACATAGATTTTATGCCAAATAAACAAAATTCTAAATTTAAAATTATTCATAGCAACAAAGAAAACTTAGACATAATTAATAAACAATATAACACAGAGATTGAAAACATAATTTTATCTGCATCACAAAGAAACAATTCCTCTGAAGTTAAAGTTTATTTTAAAAATATACCCGCTGAAGAATATAATCTTGGATATAAAAAATTTTGTGGAATTAAAATAGATGATCTTGTATTTTATAATCCTTCATTATTTGATCTTTATCCAAATCTTATAGACTTTCTTCATATACATCATAAAGATAACTTTAAAAATTTTGTTTTAGAAAATAATTTAAATGATATATATTTTTCAGAAGATGAAACTCTTTTCCCAAAAAACAAAAAAATAATTGAATCAAATCTATATTTAAATTTAAATATTACTTTCGATGGAATAATTAATGTTTTGGATAAAATTACAAAAAGCATCTACGGTAAATCAATTTTAAAAATTTTAACCTTATCATCAGTAAAAAAATAAAACTATACTTTTAAATTTAAAAGTATAGTTTTATCTTTACATGACAAACTCCCTAATAATTTTATTAGGATTCGTTACATCTTCTCCTAAAATAAATGAATAAATCCCATCTTCAACTAATTTTTTACCCTGATCAAAACTTACAGAATTTAAATTCCCAATAGTTGGAATATTTACATCATTACAAATTTCATTAATAAACTCTTCTTCAAAATATTCTCCATAAATATCTATAATAAGTGCATCCATCCCAAATTTATAAGCATCTAAAGCTTGAAATTTTGTAAAAACTTTTCCAATTAATTGTCCAGAAAAATTTTTCCTAAGCTTTTTTATAATATTTTCCAAATCATCATAATCATCTTCTGAGTCACCAAACTCTATAACAATAAAATTTGGTTTTAAGTCAACTAATTCTATAAAATTTTCATAATTTTTAGGAATAAAAATCTTATTAAAATTTTCCTCAAGTCCTGCAAGTATTGGAAGGCTTGTACTTTCTTTTAAAATTTTTAAATTTCTAAGATTTTTTGAATAAAATCCACAAGCCCCCCCTTTTTCAGAAAAATTTATAATATATTTCACAAAAATTGGATCGCTTAAATGCTCATTTGTATAATTATCTATGTCAACAATAACTCCCCGCTTCACTTTAGGTAAATAATTATTTGTCATTATGTAATTCCTCCTAACTTTGATTATTTAAATTCTCAATTTCTAATTGTGCATTTTGCAAATATGATTTTACATCAACACAATCTAAATATATCATTCGTGAATATTTTTCAATAATTCCAGAGATTTGATCATAATTTTCCATATTAAAAACAAAATCTCTACTATCTACCAAACTCCTAAATGCAATTGTTTGAGCTTCTTCAACTTTTAAATTATCATCAACAAAAATGTCAGAATCTATAAAACTTTTATTTGTTGGAAGCAAATTAAAATTATTAGCAAACTCAATTTGATTATCTTCATTAAGAACAAAACTCATAAACTCTATAGCTTCTTCAATATTCTCATTATCATTTATTATAGATAAATTCATAGTTTCTGAGTAATGCAAATTATTTTTTCCAAGAGGTAATGGATAAATAATTGTATTTTCATAAACCTCTCTTGAAATTTTCTCAATATTGCTTATAAATTGAAAACTAGATTTTATCATAGCAACTTCTTTATTTGCATACCAAATAAATTTTATCTCCAAAATTAAAAAAATCTTTTGGAACTACATTCTCATTAAACAACATTTGATTAGTTTTAAAATAATTTTCTATCTCCTCTTTGTCAATTTTAATTTTACTATCCTCTCCAAAAATATTTAAACCATTAAATATTAAACTTTCAATATTATCTGGTTCAAGTACACTCCCAAATTTTCCTGAATTTCTTTGTATAACTTTGAGAGAGTTTATAAACTCTTCTTCATTTTTCGGATAATTTTCTTCAAATATTCCAGCATTGTCCATTATCTCTTTATTAATAAACAAAACTTTAATATCTGTGTACCAAGGAAATCCTAACTGTTTTACATCTTTTTGAGTTGAAGAAAGAAGACCTTCAAAAAATTCGTAAGAAAACTCCTCTTCATAATCTTTAAGATTAACTAAAAGCTCTGAGTTAATTTTATTAATTAGAGTTTTCGTATCCAAAGTTATAACATCAGGTAAAGTTCCATTTTTCCATGAATCATATAATTTAATAACAATTTCGTTATGAGGAAAATCATTCCAAACTATTTTAATATTTCGATGATCATTTTCAAATTTTTCGATTACATATCGGATATATTTTTCAAATCTTGTTTTCATATCCATAGTCCAAAAATCTATTACAACCTCTTCTTTTTCCCAAAAAGTTTTCAAATTTTTAGATGAAGAACAACTTATTAACATAAAATTTAAAAAAATAATAATAAAGATTATATTTAAAATTTTAAACCCCATTGATACTCCAAAATAACTCCTATTTTTATAAATCATAGCACAATTACATATCTTACGAAAGTTTTCTATAAACCATAAAAAACAAAAAGTACCATAAAATCTTTATGGTACTAAATACATTCTCTTAAATTCTTCCCTTTCATCTGAAGAAATTCTTCCACTATCAACCAATCTATTAAGAACACTAAAATATCTTTTCTTCATAGCCTTACTCTCTTTATTTTTTAAATTATAAACACTTGGAGCTTGAGGAACACCAGCAAGTAAAGATGACTGATATTTATTTAAATTTTTAGGTGAAACATTAAAATATCCATGACTTGCTTCTTTAATTCCATAATACCCATTCCCAAAATAAATAATATTAAGATACAATTCTAAAATTTTATCTTTTGAATACTCACTCTCAAGTTTAAAAGCAACAAACATTTCTGCAATTTTTCTCGTCATCTTTTTCTCATTTGTAAAGTACATATTTTTAGCTAATTGCTGAGTGATAGTACTTCCTCCATACTTATAATATCCAGCGCCTAAATTTTCAATCATTGATCCCAAAATTGCTATTATATCAATTCCGTAATGAGTATAAAATCTCTTATCTTCAACCTGAACAATATAATCTTTTAAGTATTCCGATATATCCTGTATTTCAACATAATTACTTTTAGAAGTTATCTCTGAAACTTTTTGTTCTACTGATACATTACTTACAGCATTTCTATATAATAAAAATCCATTTAACAAAAGTATGAGTACAACTACAATACAAATTTTTAAGAAAATTTTAATTAATTTTATCATACAACCCATATGCAACCTCTTTTCTTATGCTGTGGTTACATCCTTTATCCATTTGTTACCAAACATTCTAAATGTACACCATATAGATTTTATAATTTCATCAGATTTCAAACAAATATATATAAGAGCTGGAGACAATTTAAGCCAAAATGCTGCAATCATTCCAAGAGGAATTGAAAGTATCCACAAAAATATAACATCTGCTAACAATAAAAATTTTGTATCTCCACCACCTCTTAAAATACCTTTTGTTAAAACAACAGATGGCACTTGAAATATAACTATAAAAGCTGCTCCATCCATAAGTTTATACGCTATTTCTTTGGTTGTTTGTCCAACATTATAAAAATCAACTGCAATATGTTTAGTTAAACTTATGATAACTGCTGCTATAATACCTGTTATAATAGATATAACTAAAAACTTCTTTGAAAGTTTTTTCGCTTTTTCAATATTTCCCTCTCCAATAGTATTACCAATAATAACAAGCCCAGAATTTCCAATTCCAGAAATTGTAATAGTTGAAAGCTGAATTACGATACTACAAATACTATTTGCAGCAATCATCTCAGGGCCAAGCCTACCGAGAATCATAGTAAGACTTGTAAGACCTGCAACTAAGATAGCATCACTTATTAAAATATTAATCCCACTTTTCAAATATTGTTTAAATATTAATTTATCAAACTTAAATAACTGACTAATTTTAAATTTAATTTTCTTATCTTTAAACAACAAATAACTTACCATTATAATACACTCAACAAATCTTGCAATAACTGTTGCAATTGCCGCCCCTCTAAGTCCAAGCTTTGGCATACCAAGATATCCAAAAATCAAAACCCAGTTAAAAAATACATTTAAAACAAAAGCTGCACAGTTTGCAATAACTGAAATTTTAATTTGAGATACGGTTCTAAATATTATTGCTATTCCTGTTGTTATACAAAATAATGGATACATAAGAGCAGCAGTTCTTAAATAAGAAATACCTTCATCTATTACACGTGCATCATTATTATAAAGTCTTAGTAATGTTCCAGGAATCATTATTGACAATAACATAACAATAATTCCCATTATAATATTTATCTTCAAAATTAAAGAAAGAGTCTTTGAAACGGATTCTTTATCATTTTTTCCCCAATATTGAGAAGTTAGAACCGCTCCTCCTCCACTAATTCCAAAACATAAAATCGTTGTTACAAAAAATATTTGACCTGATATTGAAACAGCAGATAATGGAATTTCTCCAAGTTGTCCAACCATTACCGTATCCATCATATTAATTGCAAAAGTTATCAAACTTTGAAGCGTTATAGGAACAGCAATCATTAAAACTCTTTTGTAAAAATCCTTATCTTTAATAAACAAATTTTTCTACCTCCAATCACACATCATTTCTCTAATAGTTAAACTATTTTATCACAAAAATATATAACGTCCATAGATTTTCAATAGTAATTTTTTTGAGATTAGAGGCTTCTATGGTAAAATATAGTTACATCTAAATTATTTTCAAAAAAATTAAGGTGATAACATGGATTTATTAATCGAGCAAAAAGCATTAAAAATCGGTAACATACTAAATTTAATCATGGCTATAGCAGGAGTTATTATTTTTATCCTTTCAAATTCAAAAGCAGTATTAATAGATGGATTATTTTCATTTATACAATTTATTTCAACAATCATAGCTGTAAAAATTTCAAAAGATTTATCCAACTCAAGTGTGAAACAATATCCACTTGGTCAATACAGTAAAGAAACTCTTTACGTATTGTTTAGATCATTATTTATAATAATTTTGCTTGGTGCATCTGTATTTTCTGGAATAGATACTATAATAACCTTTCTTAGAGACCCATCATTAATTCCTCCAATACATTTAGGATCAATTATGATTAATGGCTTACTCTTATCAATTCTTTGTTTTGGCCTATCATTATTATACAAACATTTCAATAAAAAAATTGGTAATTGCTCCGACGTTTTAAAAGCTGAAGCAATGGGAGCAAATTTAGATGGTATCATAAGTGCTGGAACAGCAATCGCATTTGTATTATTTGAGGTTGTTCCATTTCTAAAACCACTCGTTCCAATATCCGATGCAATACTTTTATTATTATTATCTGGATTCTTTGCAATCCAACCAATGCAACTTTTAATAAATCAAATTAATATACTAAGCTACAAAAGACTTCATCCAAAATTAGAGAATGAACTTTCCCTATCAATAAAAAATCAAATACCTTATCTAAATATCCACGATATATTTATTTCAAAACTCGGAAAATTCACAGAAGTATACATTACTTTGGGATTAGATGGAAAATTTTCTATAGATGAATTAGACAAACTACGTTATCAAATCAAAAACATTGTAAACTCCAAAATTAAAAACGCTCGAATACTAACAATATTTAGCAATTTGAGCAAAAAATAAAGGAGTATGATTTTCCTCATACTCCTAAATAAACTTTAATTTTTAAAAAATTCATCAAACAACATATAATATCCTTGAGGGTGTTGACAAACTGGACACATTTCTGGTGCTTCTTCTCCTTCATGAATATATCCACAATTTGTACAAAACCACTTTACCTTGCTAGGTTTTTTGAAGAAAGTTCCTGACTTTAATTCTTCATGAATCTTCATAAATTTATCTGCATGAATTTTTTCAATTTCAGCAATATTATTAAATGCAGTTGATATTACATCAAACCCTTCTTCTTTTGCAACTTTTGCAAAATCTTTATAAATAACATCATGCTCCTCCATCTCATTATTATAAGAAGCATTTAAAAACTCCATTGTTGTTTTATAAAAATCAGCTGGATAATTTGCATTACTTACTGATATATGTTCACTTGCAAATTCTGATAAAAATTTATAAAATATCTTAGCATGAGCAAGCTCTTGATTTGCTACAAATTTAAATACATTTTCAATAATTGGATATCCTTCTTTTCTCGCGACTTTAGCTGCAAAATCATATCTGGTTCTTGCCTGACATTCACCAGAAAAAGCCTTCATTAAATTTTCTTTAGTTTTACTGTTAGATAAATTCATAATCATAACCCTCCCAATAAATTTAAAATTTCTATATCTCTCTTTTTATATCCTTTACTAAAAATAAATCTTCATATATATTCACTGATATTTTTTTAACATCTTACTTTATTATAAACTATTTTTTATAAATTATATATACAAAATAAAAATACAGAGCCATTATATAAAATCAGCTCTGTATAAAATTCAATAATAGATTTGTCAAATTTTAAAAAGACTTAACAACATTTTTATTTTTAATTTCATTCTTCAACTTTAAATTCTCTTCATTCACCCTTTTTAAAGTATCCTTCAATATTTCAATTTCATTTTCAAGCTCTTGCATTTCATTATTTTCAGAAAAAATATTATCTTTATCCTCTTCAATCAAAAGATTATAAGCTTGAATTTCTTCTTCAAGTTTTTTATTTTGTAGTTCTATCTCTTGATTCTTATTTTCAATATGTATAATTTCATTTTTAAGATTATTATTCTCATCTATAAGCTCTTGAATTTTGAAATTACATTTATCAATACTATCATTCAAATCCATTTCTTTATTTTTTAGCTTTCTAATTTGATCACAATAGTTTATAGCTAATAAAACAGCTGAAGACTGCAACGTAAAATTTTTATTTGAATTAAGCATTTCTCTAATCCGCTCATCTACTTCCCTTGCAATATCATTTAAATACTCCGTCGACTCTTCACCTTTTAACTTATACTCATTGCCATTTATACTAATAGTTACGATATTCATAAGCTCCCTCCAAAATGTTTCTCTATTGCCATATTCTATATTATTTATCATATCACAAAAATTATTTAAAATAAAAAATACAAATTACAAAAATTAGCCACAAACCTTAAAGGTTAGTGGCTAAAATCAATTAGTATTCTACCATAAAATTCCCATTTCTTCACATAAATTTTTAAATTCTTGCTCATAAAGCATTCGAGTTACAATTGCTTTTTGAGCTTCATAACTATCTCCATTTGCTTGCGGTAAATAAACCGTATTGTATTCATTAATCCAGAATTCTAAGCCTTCTTGATCAGCTTCCCTATTAACTACAATTTGATATAAAACTTTTATAAGCTCTTCATCTGGTAAATTCCTATCAGAAAATTCTCTCTCTGCAAACATCAAATTATACAACACATACTTACCTGTAATATCTTTTTTCTCCATAAGTTTTTCAAGCCAATAACTATAACCATTTTCATCTGGATATCTTTCAAAAGCAAATATATAAATATTGGTTACAAATTCTTCTAAAAGGGTTTCTGGTTCTATTAAAACATCATTAACCATCAATACAACATTCTCACCATCAATCGTATCTGCATTTATAACAATTGAATCATATTCTTTTCCCGGTACAAGATTAGTAACCATAAAGTATTCTCCACCTTCTACCTCTTCCACATTCAATCCATCTGGCGTAACTTTAATTGACCTACTATAATCTATATCTATACCTTCATTACTTATAATTATTCCCCTATTAGTCGCTTTCTCTTTAACAGAAAGTTTTATCGCATCACCAATTTCTCCAGTTGTAAACTCTATTTCAAATGGATCATAATTATTTTCTTGTGTAATCAGTAAAAACTTCAATTTATAATCACCTTGAGGTATATCCTCTAAAATAATTTCAGTTACCTCTTCAAGATTACCGTCTTTACCATGAACATACCTAAATATAGGATCTTTATCATAAGATGAAGCATAAGCATCTTTTAAATAAATATCCAATCTATCATCATTTTCTAATACTAAATTACTTGGATACTCCCAACTAATTAAAACACCTTCATCTGTATCCTCAACATATAATCCTATTGTTCCAAATTTAATTTCTGCAAATGCCTCATAATCCTCTATTAAATACGACAATAAAATATCAAAACTATCCATATCAGAATCTACAGAAAAAGATGTAGTTCTAATTTCTGATAAATTCGAAATATGTTCTACTGCTGGTTTTGAAAAATCATATTCTGCTTCATCAGGTCCTTTAATAAATACTGCAAGATTATCATAATTATCTATAAATTCTAATCCTTCTTTATCTAATCTCCAACCAATTGCAATATTATTACCTGAAACACCTTTAACATTTAAATCTTGAATCTCAAATCCAGTAGTTCTAAATGAAACAGAATTAGATGGAATTTGGACCTCAAGTAAATTTAACTCTAATTTTACGTCGTACTCCGTATCTGGAACTAATGCTGATAATTCAATAAGATTTATATTTGATAAGTCCAACTCATCACTTTGAATAAGTTCAAGATCTGGTGTTTCTAAAAAATCTTCCTCATCTTTATACTTAATAAATATTTTTACACTTTCTCCATCTATTAAAGTATAATTCGATGGGTATTTCCATTCTATCTGAGCTGTCATTGGATTAAATTCCTTAACTGCAACATTAATGTCATCAACTTTACTAGTAAAATCAATCACCTTTTCAAAATTAACTCCACCTATTGTAACAACTACTTTTAAATCATACTCTGTATTAAGTTCATCAAAATAGGCAGATACAGATTGTTCCTCATTAAGCGCACTTGATAACGACTCACCATTCGGTTCTTTAGGATAATTTTCCTCTGTTTTCTTTTTAATATAAACCTTACAAGCGTCATCATTGCTATATATAATATTCTCAGAATCTAATCTTATTCCTACCTTAACTACATGATCCATAACCTCAAGTACTTTTGCTTCTTGGATACCACTAATCTCATTAGTTTTAAATGTTATTTCTTTTTCTATTTTATGTGAATTACCACCATCTGGCCATAATACTACCTTAGCTTTATACTCTCCTCCTGGCGCTAATCCAAATATGTCTAATAATGTTATCTCATTTAAATCTACTTGACCTTCTTCATCCCCATGTATAGCGGAAAAATTGGGATTAGCATTATAATTTTCTGATTTATATGGTTTTATATATATATCAAGAATATCTCCCTTAACTTTTTCATATCCTTCTGGATAAATAATTTCAAGTTTTACACCCATTACATTTGTATCTACTACACTAGCATTGAACTTAACAAGCTCGGGCTTTCCTACTACATCTCGATAAACAGGATTCCCACTATTATTATTAAATGTGTATTTTACTCTAAATACATACTCTTTATTTACATCAAGGTTAGTAACTGTATATGTTGTTATATCTTTTATATCTCCTACCTTTTCAAATACTGCTTTTACGTCGTTAAAATCTCCATTATTCCCATTAGATTTCTCTTTAACAAAAATTTCTAACTTATCCGAACTACCTAATTCTACACCATTATTATAATTGTTCCATTTTAAATTAACAGAAGAAGAGTTTATTGCCATACTTTCAAGACTTAATATTTGAAGACCACTTTTACAAACAAAAGTATATTCTTTATGAATTAAATCGGCCTTTTCAGGTTTAAAGTCTAAAGATAATATATAATCTTTATTCGTTGTTAAATTTGTAAATTCATGCTCAACAAAACTCTCTAATTCTCCTTTTCCACTTTTAGTAACTGTTATAGCATCACCACTTCCATCTTTAGGTTTTACCGATACATCTAATCTATCACCGTTATATATGCTATACCCTTCAGGATAAGACCATTTAACTTTAATAGAATTATCTGTTATTGATTCCATTATAAAATCCATCTTACCTAAATCCATAGAAAAACTTACATATCCAGGCTCTTCAATAAGTCCCATAACATATACTACCTTTACATCATAAGACTTATTATAGCTCCAAACATAAAGTTCTACTTCAGATAAATGTTCTAACTCATCTTTCAAGTGGTGTACAGATACTCTTGGTGCTGCAGAATATTCTGAAGCCTGTTTATCTTTAAGATATACTTCTACTTTATCTCCATATCTATACTTATAACTTTTATCCGATAAATCCCATTTAACTTTAACCTTTAATCCTCCAAGCTTCTCTACTCGAAAATTTTGTAATCCAAGCTTCTTTGTTTTAAATGGTATTTCTATAACTTGTTTTACATCTTCTTTTACTCCAGCTACTTCCCTTTCTCCTACTTTAAACTCTATTTTAGCTATATAATCCGTATTTGATTGAAGATTTGAGAATACATAGGAAGTATTACTAAGAAAACCATTGTATTTATTATCAAGATAAAAAACCTCTTTATATTCCATATCATTTGATTTTTTATAATAAACTTTTAATCTATGTTGATTCGTAACTACTAAATTTTCTGGATATTTCCAAGACAATTTACTTGAACATGCTACTATTTCACTTATTTCTGCTTCCAATTTAGGAGACTCAACTCTAAAATCAATTATATTACTTGAATATTTGGCTCCTCCTATGTTGTAAACTATCTTAACACTATAAGTATCAGAATAATTTGGAACCTCTATAGTCGCTTTTTTTATTCTATTTATATCTTCCCTTATTGTATAAACCGGTGCTGTTGGAAAAACATCATGTGTTTTTAATTTAAGAAATATATCTACTCTATCATTATTTGAAAACTCAACATCTGCTTGATTTATATCCCAACTCAAATTAATTGTCTTACTTCCTATAATACCATCTTCAGATAATCCATCAATTTTTTCATCCATTATTTTAAAATCACCGGTTACAAATTCAGTTTCACTTATAAATTTCGTTCCCTGACTAGTTATAAGTTCTAACTTAGCTCTATAGTTTAAATTCGGACTCAATTCTTTAATCGTATAAGTTCTAACTTGATCAAAATCTATACCTTGAAATCCATGCATTATTTTTGCATCAGGAACAGCTGGATATTCAAATCCATCTTTTTTAAAATAAATATTTAAAGTATCATTTTCCATTATTAGATAATTATTAGGATACTTCCATTCTAATTTAACAGATGTACCAGATGCAGATTGAACATTTAATCTTAATGGCGTATACTCAAATGTGGTTTTATATGTTTCATACCCATTTGAAAATTCTGCAATATATCTATTTCCATTAACCAAAGCTTCTGTTAATTTAACCTTATTAGTTCCACCCTTTATATTAGTAAATACATTTTTAGTTTCATTACCATTCATATGAAGTATTTTAATTTTATTTTGAGATGTATTTGAACTCATAATAGAATTTAATTTTTCATCTAATGTAATTTCAAGTCCATCACTGCCATCAACAAGCGTTCCAACTATAACTGGATTAAATAATATTGAAGAATCTGAGGATTTAAAATATATCAAACTACTTATATTGTTATAAGTTACAATATACTTACCGCCAAATATTAATGATACATCATTAAATTTAAATTCTTTTGATCCATTTGCTGTAGCTACATATTCCTTTCCGTTATCATCTATAATTGACATTTTTTCTCCAGTAATTACATCTTGATTTTCTATGAAAAGCGAAAAATCATATCCGTTACTCGAATTAGAAGGTGTCAAATTTTTTATAGTTACATCTAAAGACTTAAATTCAATTAAATCTGCATAAAAAGCAAAAGAAATATACGCATAAGACCAATCTTTACGAGTATTACTTGATTCTACTTTAAAATTATAACTGTTAAATCCTTGTTTCATATCTTTATATGGAATTTTAAAATTAGCACCTCTAACATCATGTTTTTTCCATAAAAATTCAGATTTATTATTTATAACATCAAACCTGAATTCCCCACCTATCTGGTTCCTCAATGTATTATCATATAACGTAACATAGTGAGCTTTCGGAAATCCATCCCATGAATGAGGACATGCATGTTGATATTCATTATTAAAAGGTTGGATTTCATCAATTTTATATCCAGTATCATCCATCGATGTAAATATTTCTAATCCTTCCCATACATTAGGATTTATTTCTGAATCTCTGAATGATATTTGAAATAATTGTTCATATAATATTCGCCCAGTTTTCTTATCCGATACAATACATTTAATATCACTTGGTTCCAAAGTTCCCAAATATTCATCAGGAACCCTAAATGCCAAAGACTCTGTTATTACTCCTGTTGATTCAACTGGCTTTAATCCTTTTTTAGAATTACTAAGTATAAGTTTTAAAACCGTAGTTTCTCTCATATCTCTATGAATATGTATCTGATGTGGCACAAAACTAAGCATTTTGCTTTCTTTTGCATAAAAAAACTCAATTTCATTAGGTACAGCTGTTGTAATAATTTCACGATTAGATTTTAAAACTGTTGAAACTATCCTATCAAAATTATTATTATCAGCATAAAGTCTAATTATATAGTCCTTATTCACTCTAAATAAAGATGATAAATAAGGTAGCGTTATTTTATAATTATCTTTAATTAATTTATCTTTATCAATTGTAATTGTATCCATATCTATCTTAGTTAAATCTGCATTTAAAATATCTAACTTAAGCTTATTTGCATCATCAATTATTTTTTTACAATTTTTAAAATCTATAATAATATCTTGAACACAACAACTCTGACTTGAAGGATTTATTACCAATTTACTAATTTCAATTTTAGGATTGAAAATCTCATTTTTATCTGTAAACTTAAAAGAATTTATAAACTTTAAAGTTTTTTCTAAATCTGAATCATAAACTTCTAATTCAACATCATAAATATTATCATGTTCAAAAGAATCTACTGAAAGCCACTTAATACCTAAATTATCTAACATTTGTTCTGGCTTATCATTTTTTCTTTTATTGGGATCAGCATTTTTAACACTAAATGATTCGACGGTCATTGTGTATGTAATTCTATCACTCAAATCAAAAGATATCCCTCCCATCTCAGCTTTTATAATATATCCAGGAGCAATAGAATCAAGTTGAGTTGAGAAGGCCTTAGCCTCCTCAATTTTATTAAATAAGTTATTTGTATTATTAGAAAATGGAATAAGCTCTATTAAAAATATACAAACTAATATGTTAACTAAAATTCTCCTAAAAATCCTTTTCATTTTCCCCTCCTAAATATTTGTTCATTACCAATTTATCCCCATTTGTTCACACAATCTTCCGAATTCTGGTTCATATACCATTCTTAAAACTACTGTCTTTTTAGCTTCATATTTATCCCCATTAAATTTTTGAAGATATTGATTATATATAGCTATCCAATAACTTAATCCCTGAGCATCGTACTCTCTATTTACAACAATTTGATACAAAACTTTTATTAAGTCTTCATCACTTAAATTTCTATTTGCAAATTCTTTTTCTGCAAACATTAAATTTATCAAAAAATATTTACCAGACATATTTTCATTTTCTTCAAGCTCTTGTTTCCAATAATTATAACCACCTTCATCTGGTTCTCTATCAAAAGCAAAAAAATACGAGTTTCTTAAAAATTCCTCTAACAATGTACTTGGCTCTAATGTAAACTCTCCTATAGACAATCTAACTTCATTTCCATCTACATCTTGTGTAACCAATAAAACATTTTCATAATGCTTACCTGGTACAATTTTATCTATAACAATTACTTCTGTACCATCATCTAAGCTATCATAGTAAGATTCTCCACCTATACTATTTGCAACTTCTGATGTTGTATCCAAATTATATTCTTCTGGTAACGCTATATCTATCCAATTCCCAACTAACTCGCTAACAATTTCTACCTCTAAAGCTTCCCCTTCTGGTACGCTATATATAATTCCTAACGGAAATACTTTCATTTGTTTACCTTTAATTATTACACCTACCTTTGAAAAATAAGATATGTTCTTCAAAGGTATATTTGTTAAAGAAGATAAGTCTTGTTTCTTTGAAAATTCTTTTTTATAATCAGATTCTCCTTGATTACATACAAGCACCTCTAACTCATCATTTTTTTCAAAAGATATTTCTGGTGGATATGTTAAAAGTAAGCTAATACTTCCATCTCCATTGTCCTCAAATCCTAAATTTATAACTCCTGCCGACATTTCCTTAGAAATACTTTTATCTCCAATTACATAATCAACCTTAATATCGTACACTAAAGTAACGTCCTCAACTAAAAAGCGTGCACTATTTATCTGGTTTAAGTTATCTGTGAATGTATATAATAAATTATCTTCACTCCATGATTCTTCTGAATTTTTCATATAAACTTTTATTGAAGAATTTTCCTCAATAAAATCCACATCATTTGAGCTTAATTTCCATTCCATATCAAATTCAAAAGGTTTAATCGTTGAAAACTTCAATTCTGAAATTGATAAGTCTTCTGTCTTTAACTCTATCTCCTTCAATTTCTTACCAACATCATATAAATCCAAAACAATTTTTACATTATATGAAGTATTTGGCATAAGCTCAGTTATTAAAACACTCTTAAAATCCTGTAAATATAATCCTTCCTCCTCATCATGCTCCATAAAATACATTGGCTCTTCACTATAATCATTTTCAGTACTCTCTTTTACAAAAATCGAAATAGTTTCACCAGTTGTTATTAAATAATTTTGAGGATAATTCCATTTAATGAGACCAGATGTTGGATATGTTTTAACTACCTCTGCATTTATATCATCAACAGTTGTACTCATCTTCAATTCTTTCTCAAATTTTTTATCTCCAAGTTCAAATACAACTTTAACATCATAATTTGTATCAATTTTATCTACAAATACAAAAGCATCTTGTTGAAGATAAATTTCTTCAATTGTTTCATTTGCCTCTTCTGGATATTTTCCATTTTCTTCCTTATAAAAAATTTTCATAACGTCATTTGGATTAAACATAAAGTTTTCTCCATTCTTCCATCTAATAATTCCTGTAATATCACTTAAATGCTCTATTGTCATATCTTTAATATCTATTAACGGTGTTGTTAAATCTACTTCTTTTTGAATTGGATTACTTTTATAAGACTTTGCTGTAAACTTTGCTGTAAATTTATATTTAGTTTCATAGTCAAGACCTACAAGCTCAATTACTCCCATTTCATTAATTTTTAATCCATCTTTTCCTTGCTCAAATGTTGCTATTAAATCTTCAGTAGAATTTTCTTCTCTCGAACTCTTTGATGAATTAGAATCTTCAGCTGATGGTTTTTCTGCATCTCCAACTTTTTTTAAGAAAACTTCTATTTTATCTCCATCCTTCAAGGTATAATAACTCTCAAAACCAAAATCCAAATTTATTTTGTTTTGAACAACGTCCACCAACTCAAAAGAAAACACATCAAATTTATTGTCATATATATCTTCTTTTGTAGCTGTAATTTTTGTATCTTGTGAACTTCCTGAACGAACATTTTCATCATCAACTCCCGACGTACTACTATCTGCACTTACTGATGTTTTATTTGATTTAAAAATTTGTTTCTTAGAAAATACGTTTACTTGACGTAATTTTGTTTTATATGTTGATGCTGCTGGTGGTGAAGAAGGAGTTTGAGATGCTGCTGCTCCACCTCCTCCTGATTGTTGTTTAGTTTCTTCATATTTAAATGTAATTTTATATTTTTCAAATTTATCTAAAGCTAAATCTTTCTTCTCATAATTATCTAAATTTGTAACTGTATCTCCAGATGCTCCATCTGTATTTGAAGATGCAGTTTTTGATTTATCTATAATAACTTCTTTGCTTTTAGATTTTTTTGTTATAGATTTCTGTGAAATATTTCTAGAGTCTTGTTTTTCCTCACTAGTTACCTCAAAATTTATCGGTGTTCCCTTAGGATCATAATCATAAGGAGCATACTCAGCTCTTGCTTCAACTTGTTTTTCAGTTTTTTTGTTATAAGATGTTCTAACAATTTGTGGATTTTCAGAATTATTAATATCAACTATATAAAGTGTTTCTTGAATTACTGAATTATCTTTTGTAACTCTAACTTTAAAATCATAGTTATCTTTTTGAGGATCCTGAGATTGTTGTTGTTCTGTTATAGTTGCTGGTGAATTAATACTACTTATTGAAACTTCAATAATGCTTCCATTATTTAATTCTGTTCCATTTTGAATTTTCTCAACCTTATTATTTTCAGGATAACTTTCCTCTGCACTTTTCTTCCAAAAAATCTCAACTTTATCTCCATTATTAAGATTTAAATTTTCTGGCAATTCTAATTTGAATTGAACTTTTTTACTCGAAGTTCTTGGGGAATTATCATCTCTTGTTTGTACTCCTGCAGTAGAATCTTCAACCTTAACTCCAAAAGTAATTTCAGGTAACTGGATTTTATGACTTATATATTTAAAAATCTCTTTACCTCCGATAGACATATAAAATTTAATGTTATATTTTGTGTTGTACTTTGGTAAAGTTAATTTTGCATTTTTTGTCTCTGCTAAATTTTTACTTTCATCTGATTTTTGGGTAATAGTAAAAGATTCTGAATAATTTTCTGTCCCTACCTCTTTTATAGAAATTTTTATGAAATCATTTTCATAAAAAGAAATACTCTCTCCTTCATAATCCCAACTAATAGTAATTTCATTATCTTTATTGTTTGAAGCTTCTCCTTCTTTTGCAGGCTCTCCAACTTTTAAATCTTTAACTTTAAAATCTTTTGTTTCAAATTTATACTCATTCTCTTTCTTTATTGGAATGGTTTTCCCCAACTCATCAATTACATCAACAATAAATTGAACTTTAATGTTGTATGTTGTTTTAAATTTCAAATTAGTAGCTAAATATTCTTTTGTTTTTAATAATTCTTCCTTACCTTTTGCTTTTATAATTGGATCTTTTAAAAAATCAACGAGCTTTTCTTCTTTCAAAAATATATGTAATTCACTATTATCATTCAAAATTTCTTCATCTAAAAAAGACCATACAAACTTTGCAGAATTCATTTGAACTTCTTCAACTTTAAAGTCAACACCTTTTGCTAGAGATTCTAACCAAAAAACTTCACTCTCTATTTTATTTCCACCTAATAAATAACAAATTTTAAAATCATATATATCTTCAAAATTTGGAAGAGATAATTCAGCTGTAGTTACTTTATCTTTTGTTTCATAGGAAGGAGTTTTTGGAAAACTATCGTCGCTTATTTTCTTCATATATATTTGAATTTTATCTCCATCTTGAAATTCAATATCTGGATCACTTACTTCCCAATCTATTGATACAGTTTTCTTATAGAGTATATCCTCTTCAATATCTTTGATTTGTATATCTTTTATCTCAAATTTATTTGTTGTAAAACTTGTTTCACTCGTATAGATATCTCCATTTAATGTGACTAACTCAAATTTTGCTGTATAATCAATTCCTGGCTGCAATGATTTTGCTTCAAAACTTGTAATTGAACTTAAATCAACATCATCTTGTTTATGAGCTACAGAATATATTGGAGTTGATCCGTTTTCTCCAATCTCTGAGTCAAAAACAATTAAATTTATATAATCCCCAATAGAAAAACTCATTTCTTCTGGATAAGTCCAAGAAAATTTTGCATAACGAGTTGTAGCATTCTCAACATTTAAACTTACTTCACCACTACTTTTTGTGCTTTTACTTTTACCAAATACACTTACATCAACCGATATACAATTCATAAGAAAAATGCTCAAAACAATTAGACTCACAGTTCTTAAAAATTTTCTAACCATTCTTACCTTCCTTTCCTCTAAATTTTCTACAACAATCTTTTTAAAATAATTGTTAAATCTATAATGTTTCCTGAAATTTTTACTATTTTCGTGAAATAATGTAAAAATAACAAATAAAAGGAGATTTCACTAAATGAAATTAAAATTTTTTGTATTAGGTACAGTAGTAATTACTCTTAGTCTAGTTTTAATGTCTTGTTCAAATTCACCAAAACAATCTCGAACAATCATAGGCGAACTTTCTCCAAGCTCTCCTATCTCTGCAGATTTTTCAAAATTCTCTGGAGTTGAATCTTATAAATTTACAACTTCTACTGAATCAATTTTAAATTACGAAATTAAACTTAGAACAGGTAAAACTTCAATTTCTATAGTTGATGAAAATGGCAACGAATATTTAAATGCCACTGCTCCTATTAAAGACGTCATTACATTAAATCCTTCAGGAGAAACAACATACTATATTGACTTAACTTACGATAACGGAGTTGGTTCATATTCATTTTCTATCGACAAATAATCTTAATGATATTTTTAAAAATTTAATTAATTAATATACATTTTACAAAAAAAAAACTTTTGGCAAATGTTATTAACATTTGCCAAAAGCTTAAAATAATAACTAATGTCTTGTAAAAAATTTAGATTTTAAAAATTCCAAAATCGAATTCTTACTAGAAGTTTTTGAAATATTTAAAGGGCTGTTTCCATCTTTAAGAGATAATATTTTTTCATAAAAAGATCTATATTTAAAAAATTGATTATCAAGAAGAATTATATCTCCAACACTACTTATAGAAATTGTACATTTACCATAAAAATTTCCATTAACCCTCTTTAAAACATTTTTTATATACCTATATCGTTTATCAATCGTATGTCTATTAATTTTAATATTTGAAATATATTTCAAGTTGCGCACATTTATAAATTTTTCATATTTTATATCTAATTGTTCTAACTCTATCATATATTTTTCATTCCCATGTTCATCTAAAAGTATTATTCCAGATTCATATAACGAAATATTTCCATCTCCACTTAAAAAAGGTATATTAAAATTAGCATTAACCATACAAATTTTGGAGCCTAATAAATTATGTTCATACAAAGCTGCCATGGTGTTACCTCCAAATATTTAAATCTTCTATTTACTCTTTATAACAAAAATTTTATTAATCCTATTACAAAAATTATCTAACTTAGTTCCTTCATTAGTTATTCTAAATTTTTCAAGCACGCATACCATTTTGAAACTTGAAAAAAATATTACGAATAAGAGTATAATTACTCCAAATTTTATAAAGGGAATGTTTATGATATAAAACAAACTTGTAAAAATAAGAAGCCATATTCTTTTTAAATCAAAACACATTTTAAGAGAATTTTTAGCCTTATTAATATTATTTTTAAAATACATATCTCCAGAATCAAATTCCATAGCTTTTTCAATACATGCAATCATATTATAAGTATCATTTTTATCAATATTATATAAATATCCATCATCTGATTTATGAGAATAATTAGCTCCTTTCAAAAAATACACAATTGAAATAGCTCGATTCATTATATATGGACTTTTACAATTATCTAAGAGTTCTTTAAATATACTAATTGCATTATCGTATTTATTATTATTTAAAAGTATGTAAGCGTAAGACTCCAATACATATAAACTTTCCGAATCCAATTTCAAAGCATATGATATATATTTATTTGCATTTTCCAAATCTCCTAAATCCATATAAACATTTGCCAAATAATAATAGTATTTAATTTCTGATTCATTTAAAAGAATTGAACGTTTGTAATAAAATACACTTTCTTCCTTGTCTCCATTTAAATCATGTGATAATGCAATCAAAAACCAAATTAAATCCTTTTTTTGATATAATTCTCCGATTTTATTTCCATACTCTATCGCCTTTTGATAATCTCCATTGGAAATAATTTTTCTAAGATTATACGTAAGCTCTTTAAAATCACTTTGAAAATTTATCTCAACATCTTCAGAATTTTTTGAAAGTTCTTCAGATAAAGTAAACATATCGCCTTTTAAATTTTCTAAATATTGTCTACCTAATTTATTGTCATATAACTCGTCATTTTCTAATAATTCTATCAAATTTTTAAGATTACTAATTCTATATTCTAAATCTGGCGCATTTAACCTTGTTGTTAATTTTATTTGTAATAACCGTAAATTAATAATTTTTCTATCAGTTATATTGTCAGATTTTTTGTTCTTCTTCATAAATATCACCTTAAAAAATTTTTAAACTAATGCTGAACGATTTTATTTTAAAAATAAAATTAATGCGTAAAAGGAATGATCAAACATGAAATATTCTCATAAGAAATTATTTTTAAATTTCACATTCATATGCCTAATAGCCATAGTGCTTTCAACTCTCGTGTATTTTGTATCTGCTAAAAATTCTAATAGTGTCATTGAATTTGAAAGTTTTATGAATTTATATACCTCAAAAAATATTGAAAGTGCTAACAAATATATATTAAATGATTCTCTTCCAGATATAAACAATATTTTTTCCATTGCAATAGAACAATGTACAAATAATTCTCAAAGAGAAATAATCCATTTATTTGAAAACTTGTTTTACTCAATAAAATACAACGTAGTTTCATCAAAAATATTATTAAACAAAGCAACCTTAAACGTAAATTTTACATATTACGATCTCTCAAAGCACATAATAAATTTTTTTAAAAATGCTCCGGATAACGAAATTAACTACGAAAAATTTATTTCATCTCTAGAAAATTCAAAATACAAAATATCTACAAATTTAGATATTAAATTGGTACAAAAAAATAATCAATGGAATATTATCCTATCTGAAAAACTTTTAAATATTTTGACTTCCGGTATATATAAAAACTTTACAATATAAAAGGAGAATTCAACTAAAATTTGAATTCTCCTTTTTTTCATTTTGAATATCTAACAATAACATCTACAATCTTATCAATTGGATTTCCAAAATCTACATTCATATTATTAATATACATTTCTCTATTTTCATAAACTTTGTTTATCGTATTTTGTAAAACTTCAAAGCTTGTCAAATCTTCTTCCTCTATCATTTCACTAAATCCACGCTTCACAAAAGATTTAGCATTTAAAACCTGATCTCCTCTGCTTGCTCTTTTAGATAATGGAATTAAAATATTTGGCTTTTTTAAAGCTAATAATTCATATATACTATTTGAACCTGCTCTTGAAATAACAATACTACTTAATTTAAATAAATGTGGTTGATCATCTGTTATATATTCATATTGCCTATATCCTTTTTTATAATTGAGTTTGTTATCTAAATGACCTTTTCCACAAATATGAACTACATTAAATTTTTTCAATAATTCTGATAAATTACTCCTTATTATATTGTTTATAAATGCAGATCCTTGACTTCCTCCCATTATTAAAATAACAGGTTTGTTACCCTCTTCAAATTTGCAAATATTTTTACCTTTTATTTCGCTTCCTAAAAATAAATCCTTCCTTATTGGTGTTCCTGTAAGTTCAACTTTTTGTTCCCCTATATGATTCTTTGTTTCTGGAAAAGTTATACATATCTTCTTTATAAATGGCATTGATATTTTATTCGCAAGACCAGGAGTTATATCTGACTCATGAGAAACAACTGGTATTCTTCGTCTTGATGCTCCAAGTATTACAGGAATTGAAACAAATCCACCTTTTGAAAAAACAATATCAGGCTTCTCCTTTTTCAAAATACTAGATGCTTCAAATATTCCCTTTACAATTTTAAATGGATCTTTAAAATTATTTATATCAAAATACCTTCTAAGTTTTCCTGTATTTATGCCGTAGTACTTTATATTTTGATCTTCTATTAATTTCTTTTCAATTCCATCTTTACTTCCTATATAAACTATTTCATATCCTTTTTCCTTTAGTTTCGGAATTATAGCAATGTTTGGAATAACATGACCTGCCGTTCCACCGCCAGTTAAAACAATTTTCTTTCCCATGTGAACTCCTTTTTGTAAATTTCAACTAAACTATTAAAATCTTTACGGATATATATCTGAAAAATACACATCAACTCTTCCACTTATATCATCACTTATAACTAAATCATCTACGTTATACATATGTCTATCTATTTTTAATTTATTAAAACTAAGTACAAACTCTGTTCCAACCCCAAGCTTACTTTCAAGTGTAATTTTTCCTTTTAAAATATCCACAAACTTTTTTACAAGCGATAATCCTATACCACTTCCTTCAGCATCCCTACTTAAAATAGAGTTTACTTGAATAAATTTGTCAAATACTTCTCTTAATTTATCACCTGGTATTCCTATTCCTTGATCTCGTACTTTTAATATAAAACCCGTATCCTTCACAATAAGATCCACATACACAAATTTATTATTTGGAGTAAATTTTATAGCATTAGATAACAAGTTCATCAAAATTTTTTCATACATGTCCTTATCAAAAAATAAATATGCTTCCTCAACATTTGGTTCAAAAATAACCTGTATATTCTTTTTATGATTAGCATGTACATTAATTGAAGTTACAATATCTTCTGTTATAACCACTATATCAAAATAAGTTACCACTGGTGACATATATCCAGACTCAGCTTTTGATAAATCTAGTATGTTATTAATGAGTTTTAACAATCTTGAACTATTTTTATTCATCATATTTAAATATTTCTTCATTTGAGGTGTAATTTCACTTTTACAAATGTTTTCAAGAGCTTGAAGAGAAGATTTAATTAAAGTTATTGGAGTTCTTAATTCATGAGAGACCATGTTAAAGAAATCATCTTTTAAAATTTCTTGCTGTTTTAATTCTGTTATATCTGAAAATGTAATGACGTTATGATATTTAACATTGGACATATCACTAGAATCTATTGAGTTTAATGTTATTTGAAAATATTTTTCCGTTCCATCAATAACATTTTTAAATAGAAACTGCTCACTTTTTTTATCGCTTTTATGACGTAAATTTTTTAAAAAATCTCTTATATCTTTTTTCACATCACTAATACATTCAATTTTGTATCTATCCAAAAACTTTAAAGATATAAATTGTCTTGGCGTAAAATCAAAAAGATTATTATAAGCATCATTACAAGAAATATCTGTGAATGTATTATCAACAACAATTATTCCTTCATGAAGATTATTTATTATGTTATTTACATGAATTACATGATTATCTTTCTTTTTGTTTGTTCTCTGACGTATATCCATAATCCCTTTCATTTCAATAACATATTGCTTCATTAAATCATTACTTTTATGTAAGTCTTTGTAAGCATTATATATTTCCGTAATATCTGTTAAAATATAAATTCTTCCAATCACATCTTCATTATAAATTTTATGTTCATAAACTCCCAATTTAAAAAACAATTCTTTACGTCTAAAAGTTTTCTTAAGAACAATGGTTTTTGCATGCCCCTGTAAAACATTTCTCATTAAAATTTGGTTAAAATCAAATTCTTTTTCATCAAGAAATTTATCATGGATTTTTATTTCAAAAGATTTCATAAAATCTATAATGCTTTTATCTTTCAGGAAATCTTGATCAAATGAAAAAAATTCATAAGCTCGTTTGTTGTAAGACCTTATCATATTTTTAAGATCCGTAATAATTACAATATCATTAAAAGAATCAATTATACTGTCATATCCCTCAATATCATAAAAAAACTGCATAAATAAACTCACCTTTAAAATCTATATTTAATCAAAAAATACTTAATCGTCTCATTAAAATTATAATTATCTATCTTTACTTCATATAAAATATCCATAAAAATTTTTGAATCCATCATATATTTTCCAGAGTATAACTTCTTAATATTTTCACTTCCATGTTTACTTTCCAAATTTTCATCAAAATCTTTTGCATCACCAAAATATAAAAAATCAAAAATTTTGTTGTCATTAGACATTAATTTCATTGAAATATAATTTTGACTTTTACCTATTCTCTTTAAAGAACAAACCCTAACTTTTTTATCTCCAAGAATTGGTTTTGGATTTCCTTTTCCAAAAGGCTCTAACAAAGATAAATCTTTTACAAATTTATAGTTTATATTTTGAATTGGATAAAATAAATCTACATAAATTGTATTTATAAAATCTTCTTCGCTAATTTTTTCTGAAGCATTTAAATTTTCTCTAAGAATCTCTATGTTCTCTTCATTTAAAGAAAGTCCCGCAGCCATTGGGTGTCCACCAAAAGAAGTTAAAAGTTCATTATTGTCGCATAACAAATCAAAAATATTTATTCCCTCAATTGAGCGAGCCGATCCTTTACAAACTCCTTCACCTTTTGTTAAAACAATCGTAGGTCTATAATATTTTTCCTTAAGTCTTCCAGCAATTATTCCAGCAATACTTTCATGAATATTTTCATTATAAACCACAATAACTTTTGATTTGTCATATGAATTTTCTTCAATTATATTTATACATTCATTTAATCCCTCTAAAGTCATTGACTTTCTTTTATCATTAAGATCTTTAATTTCAAGGGCAAGGTCATAAGCTTTTTCGGCATCATTATGTAAAAGTAAATCAAGTCCCTTTGTTGCACTCTCAAGTCTTCCCAGTGCATTTAAACAAGGACCAATTACAAAACCAATTTCATAAGATGAAATACTTCCTTTACTTAAAGAATTTGCATTAATTATAGCATTAAGTCCAATGTTATTTGTAGAATTAATTAATCTCAATCCTTCTTTTACAATAAACCTATTTTCATCTTCTAAATCCATAACATCGCAAATTGTTGCAATGGCTGCGAACTGATAAAGATTTTCTATTCTATCTTCCATGCCATAAATTTTATATAACTCAGAACAAAGTTTAAAACAAATTCCAGCTCCACATAATTTTTTAAATTGATATTCACAATCTTCTTGCTTGTGATTTATAATTGCATTTGCATTTGGAACAATTAGAATTAAGTTTCCATCTTCATCAATTTTGTTTTGTATGTCGTGATGGTCTGTTACAATAACACAAATTCCCAAATCTCTCGCTCTTTGTATAACATCAAAGGCTGCTATTCCATTATCACAAGTTATTATAACATCAATTCCATCTTCTTTTGCTTCCTCAACAATTTTCAAATTAATTCCATATCCATCTTTTATTCTATCTGGAATAACAAAATCAACATTAAGTCCAATATCTTTAAATGTTGTATACAAAATATAGATGCTAATAATCCCATCAACATCATAGTCCCCAACGATTCTTATTTTTTTATTGCTTAATTTTGTATTTTGCAAAATTTCAATTACTTGGAAAAAATCTTTAAACTTTGAAGCGTCTTTCAAAATTTCTTTCGTTGGATTTATGTAGTCATTAATTTGATCAAAATTTTTAAATTCTCGATTTATAAGAATTTTACATACGCTTAGAGATATTTTTAATTTGTCTAAATTTTCAATAACCGTATTTCTATTTCTCAAAATCCATTTTTCCATATAACTTCTCCCAAATTACATTTATCGTAACATATTTTACCATACAAATTTTATTTTAAAAAATATATTGAATAATTTTATAAATAACTGAAATAATTTTGATAATTAAATTTTCAGGAGGGATATTTATGTTTGAATCATTTGACGAATTAATCAATTACATTAAAGGAAATACCTGTGATGTTTCAATAAATTACGATCCGGTGTCAACAAACTTACTTGTGTTTAATAACAAAACTGAACAAATTTTATTTAACCAAAATCTTCATTATCAAATTGGAGAATTTAAAAGTACAATCGAGCCTTTATTTCACAATTTAAATTGCGAAGTAAATTATTTAGGCAACTCAATGTCTTAATATTTTTTTACAAAACAAAAAGGCTTTAAAATTTAAAGCCTTTTTTAAAAATTTATATAATTAAAACTCAAAACCTAATGCTTTAATTTCTTCACCTTCTTCTGGTGTTATTTGTCCTTGTGCTACAGAATAATCAACTAAAGCATCATAAGCTTTCTTTCTATCTTCATCTGTTTTAGCTGTTAAATATGCTTTTTCAAGATTTGCTTGTTCTTGTGAGATTAATCCTTCTTTAACCATTCCATCTAAAGATTGTAAATACAATTCTACTTCAACTTCATAAGCTCCATCATATCCTGCTGCTTTTAATTTATCTCCATCCTCTTTTGAATAAGCTCCCATCTTAACTTCATAGTCAATTATATCTTCGTAAGCTTTTTGTTTATCTTGATGTGTTTCTGCTGTTAGAAATGCAATTTGAAGATCAGCTTCCTCTTTTGCTATGAGTCCTTCTTTAACCATTTCATCGAATGCTCCATTAACATATATCTTTTGTACTACTTCCCAAGGAGCATCATAACCAGCTTCTTTTAATTTATTTCCAGTTTCTTCTGTTATATCTCCTATTTTAACTTGGTAATCTATTAGTTCATCATAAGCGTTTTGTTTTTCTTCATGTGTTTGTGCACTATAAAATGCTATTTCAAGATCTCCCTCTTCTTTGCTCATAACTCCATTTTCTACAAGTGCTTTTATTAAATCTATAGTATTTTCTTCATAAGTTACATCTTCCTCTTGAAAATCTCTTGTAACTTCAACTGTGCTATCATCTATCGCTTTAACAGCTTGTCCTCCTACTCCAACTCCTACAACAACCATAAGACCTAAAGTAATACCAGCAACTAATTTTTTAATTTTCTCTCCCATTTTTAAAATCTCCTTTATATTTAAATTTTTAATTTTGTTCCTTGATTTGTTTTGATTTAATTTATGTTTAAATTATAGTTTCAATTTATAACGAAATTGTGTCTTTTGTATGGTATTTTAAGGTTAAATGAAAAAAAGTTATCAAAATACTTTGATAACTTTTTAAAAATCAATATTCAAATACAAATTCTGTATACTCTCCATAAACACTTTTAACGCTCAATTCTATGTCATGCCTTATTGCAATATTTTTTGCAATAGATAATCCAAGTCCAGTCCCAACTTTATTTTTCTCAGAACGCTCTTTGTAAAATCTATCGAATATATATGGCAAATCTTTATCTTGAATACCAACTCCATAATCTTTAATCTTTATTTGATTACCAATTAAACTAATTTCAACTTTGGAATTTTCATTTGAAAATTTAATCGCATTATCTAATACAATAGTAAACATTTGTTTTAATCTTCCATAATCTCCATAAATTTCATTTTTAAATTCCTCTTTATATAGATCGATTGAAATATTTTTCTTAGATGCAATTTGCCTCAAACTTCTAACAACATCACTTACAACATCCAAAATACATAATTGAGTTTTCTCAATTACAAAATCAGCATTTTGAAGACGACTTATCTCTAAAAGATCTCCAATTAATCTGCTCAAAAATTTTGCTTCACTTAACATATTAATATGATACTCTTTTACATCTTCTTCATTTGTTACAACTCCATCAACTAAAGCTTCAAGAGAGCCAACCATAACAGTTGCTGGAGTTCTAAGCTCATGTGAAATATTTGATATAAAATCATTTCTCATTTTCTCAAGATTTTTAGTTTGCTCATCTGCCTCTTTTAATTTTAAAGATAAAAAATCTAAAGTATTTGCAAGATAACCAATTTCATCATCTTGAAAAATATTATTCTTAACATTATAATTTCCCTTTGATAATTCAAAAGCATTGTCTCTCATCTTATAAAGAGGTCTTGTAAATTTATGCGAAAATATAATAAACAAAATATATGAAAAAATAAATGCTACTAACAAACTCCAAAATATAAGTACAAGTCCATTTACCAAAACCTTTTGACTTGATTTCACAACAGATTGTACTAGTAATACTCCAACAATCAGATCTTTATTTTCAGATCCAATCATATTTGTATTTGTATTATATATAGGAACTCCTGCAGTAATTAATATCTCATCTGTGAAATACGAAAAACTATTCAATATTATCTCATTTCCCTCTAAAGCAGAATTTACTACGCTTTTTTCATACTCACTTAAATCTTCATAACTAAAATCTTCAAATAAATCATAAGTTGTGTCCGTAATTAATAATTCTTTATTTTTTCCTATAATCCACGTATACATTTGCCCAAAACTAAAATAATTATAATTACCAGAAGCATAAATTTTTCTAAAATCTTCATTACTTTCCAATCTACGTTTATTAATATAAACTCTATTATTCTCATCAATATAAATGCTTTTTGAAATATTTCTAGCATTTTTAATAACAAAATCCTTTTGATTATTTATGATGTATTCATTATTAACAATATATCTTCTAAAAAATCCAGCAAAAATACCAACAACTATTATTGAAAAAACAATCAAAATAGTTAAACTATAAACTGCAAGTTTTCTTGTTACTTTCTCTTTAAACATTTGTTTTAATTTCAAATTTATAACCAACTCCCCAAATAGTTGAAATCATCCAAGATTTATGTTCAAACTCATCAATCTTAGCTCTCAATCTTTTAATGTGATTATCAACTGTTCTATTATCTCCAATGTAATCATATCCCCACAATAAATTTAAAAGACTATCTCTTGAAAAAACTTTGTTCTTATTATTAGCTAGAGTCCAAAATATTTCAAATTCTTTTTTCGTCAAATTAACAAACTTACCATCTATATAAACTGTATAATCATCTAGATTTATTTTCAAATTATCAAACTCAAAAATTTCCTTCTTATGCTCGTCCTTTTTTATTCTTCTAAGAACCGCTCTAACTCTTGCCATAACTTCTCCTGCTGAAAATGGTTTTACAATATAGTCATCAGCCCCTATTTCAAGCCCCATGATTTTTTCAAAATCTTCTCCCCTTGCCGTTATCATAATAATAGGAACACTTGATTCTTTTCGTATTTCTCTACAAACTTGAAATCCATCTTTATTAGGCATCATAACATCAAGAAGCAAAATATCTGGATTTTCAAGATTAAATTTATTTATAGCATCTTCTCCATCAAAAGCTATAACAGGCTCAAAACCTTCTTTAATTGCGTACTCTTTTAAAATTGAAGTTATTTGTTTGTTATCATCAACAATTAATATCTTCATAATTTTCCCATCTCCAAAATCTTAAAAATTTTTAACATATAAAAAATGAGAGAATAAACGGATTTATTCTCTCGAAAAAATTATATAAAATTATACAAATGTGCTGCCTCTAATTTCCGTTTTATTTCTCTGTAAAAAACACTTGAAATTATAATGGTAAAATCATTTTTGATTTTTTTAACGCCTTTAATTGTATAAATCATTTTACCCATGAAAAACAATCCCTGTTTAAAAACATTTTCTTCCATAAAACAAATTATATTATTTTCATTTATAAAAGGCTTAACACAAAAATCAAAATAATCATCTACACCATATATAACAACTTTCTTGTGATATATACGCTTAATTGTATCACACTCAATCAAAAATATTCCATATCTATTTCCAAATTTATCATTTAATATAATTTTAGTTACAACAGAATATATATTAAAATCTTCTTCTTCCCAAAAACTCAAATCATCATTAATTTCTCTATCATCTTTATGTATTCCAAGTTTAACATACACCAAAATAAATCTCGATATCTCCATAGCATTATTTATCATATCAATAGCTACATCTTTTAAATTTTTTTCAAGTATCTCTGAAAATATAGTTAAATCATACAAAGATACATGAGATTTTAAAAATGAATGTATGTTTTGTCTATAAATATTATCGTAAAAAATATCATGATAAGTACATAAATTTTCACCCTCTAAATCTTCAACTCCGTCAATTTTCATATTCCATAAATCAGGTCTTTTTACTTTACTGACATTATCTCTTTCAAGTAGTTCTCTGAATAATATTCCCCATCTACCAAACCCTACATTGACATCTAAAATTTTTACTGGATTAACTTTCCTTACGATTTCTAAAATATCCGTTATATTTAAGTGTGAATAGGACTCCATAGAATCACCTCTTAGGTTAAGATTAAAACTGATGTGATATTTTTATACATGAATATATTGATGCCCAAAAATCTGTTATTTATGTTATAATTAATCTACTTTTTAAGTTGAGGTGAAGCCATTTGATTAAAGTATTATTCATATGTTTAGGAAATATTTGTAGATCTCCTATGAGTGAAGCGTATATGAAACACATTGTGAAAGAAAATAATCTTGAAGATAAAATAGAAGTGTTTTCAAAAGCCACATCAAATTATAATATCGGAGATCCTCCTCATGCTGGGACTCAAAAAATTCTCAATAAATACAAAATTGATTTTTCAAATATTTATTCAGAACAACTATCTAAAAAAGATTTAGATGAAAGTGATTACATAATTGTTATGGATGATTCAAATATGAAAGATGTTTTAAAAATGAATCCATCTAAACAAGTTTGTAAATTAACTGACTTTATTCAGAATTGTGATCACGATTATATACCTGATCCTTATTACACTAGAAATTTTGATTTGACTTACGAGCTTGTAAGTAATGGCTGTGATTCCCTTCTTCAAAAAATAATAACTGAAAACAATCTATAAAAAATATCCTCCATAAATTACATGGAGGATATTTTACCACTATAAAATCTAAAATCTTTAAATTAATTCTTTAATTTCTCTTAATTCTTCCTCTGATATTTCTCCTCTTTCGTACATTTTCTCAGCAATTTGTCCATATAGTCTTTGTTTTTCTCCAATATCTGTTGCATCTAAATATTTAATATATAAATCTGCTTCTTCTTGTGTTAGGTTTCCATTTTTAACTTCTTGCTCTATAAAATACTTATCAGATATTCTATTTACATCATCCCAACGTCCTTCATCAGTTCTTCCACTTAATCTATCCTTTTCATCCTGAGTTATAAGTCCTAATCCAAACAATTCATCTACCATATTTTGATAATGAATTTCATCCATATTATCGAAATCTTTCTTATATCCATCTGATTTTAATTTTTTCGCTTGTTCTTCTGTTATTTGTCCTTCTCTTACTCTAAGATCAACCATTTCTTCATATACAGCTTGTCTCTCATTTTGGTCTGCTGCTCCATTAAATCTTACTTGTAAATCTGCCTCTTCTTTAGTCATGTATCCTAAATTAACCATTTCATCATAAAACATTTCATCTAGAGTTCTCCAATAATCTCTATAACTTTTTGATTTCAATACGCCTGCTTCTTTATCAGTTAAAATACCTTCTCCTTGTAAATAATCTATTATTTCTTTGTATACAGCTTCTTTTTCATCTTCTGTCCCAGCTTGTAAAAATTTAATTTGAAGATTTCCTTCTTCTTCAGGTAAGAAACCATCATCAATTAATTTTTGTAATTCATCTACCGTATTAACATATGGTTCATAAGGTCCATAACCAAATTGTTCTTCAAGAGCTTCTACAGAATCAAAAACATCTGAAACACTTGTGACACTAAAACTTTCTGCTCTAACAGATTGTTCCCCACCTGAATAAACTCCTAATCCAACCATAACCGCTAAAGTAACAACTCCTATTAATTTTTTTATTTTCTTTCCTAACATTTCAACCTCTCCCAACATTTATATTTTCGTTTATCTTCTATTTAGTTTATATTTAGATTATAGTTAGAATTTTTAACGAAACTGTGTCTTTTTTATAGTGTTTTCTTGTTATATAAAAAAGTTATCAAATAACTTTGATAACTTTTAAAAATCTATAGATATTCTTTTATAAAACTATATTGTTTTTGTCTATAATAATCCATTTCCTTAATTTTATCTTCAATAATGATATTTTTACATGATTCACCTTGAATATAATGTTCATTAAACCATTTAAAAATATAATTATAAATTTTCAAAT
>JAGHEJ010000073.1 GCA_017889345.1 Clostridiales bacterium
GATGGTACTTTAGGGTTACCCCTATGGAAGAGTAAGTCATCGCCAGTTTTCTTTTAGAAGTAAGAGCTACTGCTCTTACTTCTTTCTTTATATCTATTCTTTTCTGTGAGGATGTTATGTCAGATTTTAATGATATAGATTTTATGTCGACTACAAATAGAGATAAATCTTTAACAAAAAATAATAGTAATTTTAAGCCGAGATTTTATATTGCATTTTTGATTTTATTTTTTATGTATTATTTTTTAGCTCCATTGGTTTCTCATTTGTTTTTATCTTTTGTAAAAAATAATATAAAGTTAACTCAATTTACATTTTTATTAGAACTATTTGAGAGATTTTTTATACCTAGTGTAAGCATATTATTGATTTTGATAGTATATATTTTTTTGGTTGAAGAAAGAAATATTAGTTTTTTATTTGAATGTGAAAATAATAAGTTTTTATCTTATAATGTTAAAGGTATTATATTTGCTGTATTATTTTTGTTTTCTTTAATATTTATTTTTATATTTAAAAATTATGAAGTTTCATTTAAGTTAAATAGGAATTTTAAAATTTTAAATGTATTACAATTAATAGTATTATTTATTTTTATTTATATTAAATATTTTTGTTTAGAAAGTCTTTATATAGGGTGGCTTTTTAATATATTATCTTTTAGATATGATCTTATACCATCTGTTTTATTGAGTTCAATTATACCAGTTATTATTGGATTTATAGATTATCAGAGAATTGGTATGTATTTAATATATTTATTTTTATTTAATGTATTGTTATGTTTATTATTTGTTTTATATAAAAATATATTTATTGTAACTTCTTTTGTTACATTTTATGATTTTTTGAAGAAATATATATTATCTTTAGATAATATGAATTTAAAATTGGAACCTGTATTTTACACAATTATCAATAACAAAGAATTATATAATATAGAAAATAATAAATATTCATTGATAGTTTTAGGACTAGCTATAGGAATAGTTTTTATTCTATATAAAAGTAAATCAAAAACGAAATTTTAACTTTTTTGTTTTTTATTCATACCTACAATGGTTGAATTTTGTAGTAATATATGGTATAAATAGAATGTACTTCATTTGAAGTACAAGATGTGTTGAATTCATAATCCCAAAGAATAGATACATCTGAAAATTCCCCTCTCTACCACATTTTGTGGTAGAGCCCCCAATTTTGTTTATAATTAATTCTTTGAGCTTTTGAAAAGGTGAGTATTTTGATGAAACAATGTATTTTAGTTATTTTTGTTAATTCTCTTATGAGTTTAGACTACGATATGCTAAAGGAGCTAGATAACTTTAAATATATTATTTCTAAAGGTACGATAGTTAAAGAAGTTATAAATGATTATCCAAATCTTAGAATTCCAGTTAGCACGACAATTCTTACTGGAGAACTCCCACATAAACATGGAATTTATTTTGATGATTTTAATGTTAAGGTTCGTAGATATAGAGAAAAGGAATATGAAAATATTCAAGTTTCTACGATACTTGATTTGTTTAAAGAAAATGGAAATGATGTAAGTGTTATATCGTGGCCCGTTATGGGTTATAGTAATTTTAAGTATAATTTTATGGATATTAAATCTACAAGGTTTTCTGATATATCAAAGGGAATTTTAAGAGGATCTTCTTTTTACATGATGAAAAATATTTTTAAATACTCTAAGATTTTAAAACTTAATACTCATCCAGAACATGATAATTTTTCATGTATACTTGGTATGGAGCTTCTTGAAAGTAAGAAGTCAAATGTTATATTTATGAGTTTTAATCATTTAGATTATGTGAGAAGGAGATATTCTAAAGATTCTGAACAAGTGTATGATGCTTTGAAAAGTATTGATAAAAAAATTGGAGATATTTTATCTTGGTGTGATAATAAAAATCTATTGAATAATCTTACTTTATCTATTGTTTCAAATGGTGGTGTTTATAATTATAAAAACAGTATTAATATAAATTATGCTTTTTATGATAATGGATTAATAACTTGTAATAAAAAATGGAAGATAAAAGATTATATATCTTATGCTCACTGTAATGAAGCTCTTTCATTTATATATTTAAAAGATCCTAACAATGCTAATGATTATGGAAGAGTTAAGGTGTTTTTAGAAGAGTTTTCTAAAAATAATAGTAGTTTTATTAATAAGGTTTATGAGAGTCATGAATTCGAAAGTTATGATTTAAATAATTTTTCCTTTGTAGTTGAGAGTAAGCCAGGGTGTATTTTTGATCCTGAAATAAATAGAGAAAAGTATATACAAAAAGCAGATTTATCTAAATGTGCTTTAACTTCTAAAGTTAATAAATCTATTTCAGGATATTCTAATGAATATGAAAATTCCCGTGGAATATTTTTAAGTTATGGAAACAAAGTAAGAGAGGGAGTTTATATACATAGGTGTAATGCAGTCGATATTGCTCCTACTATTTCATCTTTTATGGATTTAGATTTTAAATGTAGTGGACACGTGATTAAAAAAATTAAAAAATAGCATATTGGAGGAAGTAAACTTTGGAGGTAATAAGGTTTTTACAGAGCTTCTCTTCTGATTTTTTAAATTATGTGATGATATTTATAACATCTTTTGGAAGTTTATATGTTTTAATTGCATTAAGTGCTATAATTTACTGGTGTTGTAATAAAAAGATTGGATATAAGATGGCTGTTATATTATCTTGTTCTAGTGTTTTAAATAATTTTGTAAAAGGGTTTGTTCAAACTCCTCGCCCTATAGGAGTAGATGGAATATCTTCCTTTGGAGAATTTACTGCAACGGGATATTCCTTTCCTAGTGGACACGCTCAAAATATAACAACATTTGGAGCAAATTTATATATTTTTACAAGAAAGATATCGGTATTTATACTATCATCGCTATTGATAATTTTAGTTAGTATATCAAGACTTTATTTAGGGCTTCATTGGCCTATAGATATTTTAGGAGGAATAATTCTAGCTTTAATAGTATCAATTTTATTAAATGAAGTATTGGTTAAATTAAATAGATTAAAAGCAAATTTGTTAATTGGTGCATTTATACTATTTTTCATTTTAGGGTTTTTCTTTATTGATTGGAATGATATGGGACAAGATTACTATAAAACTATGGGAATGTTTGTTGGAATTTACATAGGTCATTTGTTTGAGAGTAGATATGTAAATTTTACTCCTATTGCAAGTGGAGTTGATAATATAATGAAACTTATTATAGGAGGTTTTACTACTGCGCTTTTATATTTTTTATTATCAATGGGATTTAGTTTAATTACCTTTGAGATGATTATACCTTTAATGGGAATATTAAAATACTTTATATTAGGATTTTGGATAATAGGAGTTGTTCCTCTTATATTTAAATTAAGTAATCTTTATTATAAAGAAGCTTATGAAATAACAAATGTTAAATATAAAAAATAAGCCTAGAATTATTTCTAGGCTTATTTTTATAGTACTTTACTTAAAAATTCTTTTGCACGTTCAGTTTTTGTATTGTTGAAAAATTCATACGGAGTATTTTCCTCTATGATTTCTCCCTTGTCCATAAATACAATTCTATCTGAAACTTCCTTTGCAAAATTCATTTCATGAGTAACTATTACCATAGTCATTCCTTCTTCTCCAAGCTCTTTTATAACGTATAAAACTTCTTTTACCATTTCAGGATCAAGAGCAGAGGTTGGCTCATCAAATAATAAAACATGAGGTTTATTTGCAAGAGATCTTGCAATTGCAATTCTTTGTTTTTGTCCTCCAGAAAGTTTAGATGGATAAGCATCTTTCTTATCAAGAAGACCAACCTTATCTAAAAGAGAAAGAGCGAGAGTTTCAGCATCTTTCTTAGGAACATTTTTAACCTTAATAGGTGCAAGAGTAATATTTTCAAGTACAGTCATATGAGGAAATAGGTTAAAGTGTTGAAATACCATCCCCATATTTTCTCGTATTTTATTTATGTCGGAAGTTAAAATATTTTTTCCCTCAAAAATAATTTCTCCACTAGTTGGAGTCTCTAATAAATTTAAACATCTAAGAAGAGTACTTTTTCCAGAACCACTAGGGCCTATAATTGAAATAACATCTCCTTTTTTAATATTATAGGAAATATTTTTAAGTACATGTAATTTATTAAAATATTTATTTAAATTTTTAATTTGAATCATTGTCTTTATTTAATTTCCTTTCAAAATATTGTATAAATTTTGAAATAGTAAATGTTATTATAAAGTATATAATAGCAGCAACTAAAAGTGGTTCAAGTGTTAAATAAGTAATACTTCGTATTTGGTTAGCTTTATACATAATATCTGCAAGACCTATATATGAAACTATTGCAGATTCTTTTATAAGAACTATGAACTCATTACCAAGTGCTGGAAGTATGTTTTTAATAGCCTGTGGAATTATTATTAATTTCATTGATTGAAAGTGATTCATACCAAGACTTCTTGCAGCTTCCATTTGTCCTTTATTTATAGAAATAATTCCAGCTCTTATAATTTCAGATATATAAGCTGCACTATTTATAGAAAGAGCAATGGTTGCAGAAGTTAATTCTGTTATATTAAGGTTAAATCCATAATGAATTATTATAAGTTGCACAATGAGTGGAGTACCACGTATGATTTCTACATATATAGTAGCTATTGATTTTAAAATTTTATATTTTGATAGTTTTAAAATACAAATAATAAGTCCTAAGATAGTTCCAAATATAACTGTTAATAAGCTTAAAAGTAATGTTACTTTAATGCCCTCAATATAAAAGGGGAAATATTCTAATAAAAAATTAAAATTCAACAATAGTCCTCCCGTTCAAATAAAATACTAATTATTATTTAAGCTTTCAAAAGTAGAAATAGCATTGTTATAAAATTCAGTTATTTTATCCTCTTCAATTAATCTTTGAATTGTTTTGTTAACTTGGTTAACTAAATCTGGTTGATCTTTTTTAATTCCAACTGCAGAACCTAAACCGTCGTGGTCATTAAGCTCATCAAGTTCAATCATAACAAGGTCAGGATTTTTCTTTATATATTGTTCTCCAACTGGAGCTTCAGTAATTATGACATCAACCTTATTTGATAAAAGTTCAAGTATTAATTCAGGGATTCTTAAAAGAGATTTTATATTTGATCCTTTAAGTTTTTCTTGTGCAAGCTTATCTTGAATACTTCCAAGTTGAACTCCTATAATGTAATCTTTTAAATCATTTAGTGAAGTAATAGAAGAAGCTTTATCTTTATTAGTAAGAACAACAGTTTTAGCTTGATAATAAATATTAGAAAAATCTATACTTTGGCGTCTACTTTCTGTTGGAGAAATTCCAGATAAGATTATATCAACACTATTTGATTTTAAAGCATCTAAAAGACCAGAGAAGTCCATATTTTTAATAACAAGATCAACCCCCATATCTTTTGCAATTTCTTCTGCGATATTTATGTCAAATCCAACAATTTTTTCATTTCCATTTTCATCTTTAATAGGAAATTCGTATGGTGCATAATCTGCAGAAGTTCCTAAGATAAGCTCCCCTCTTTCTTTAATTTTTTGAAGTTTATTTTCGTTTGAAGAGCAGGATGATAAAAATAATGGAATAAACATTACCATTAAAAAACTAGATATAGTTTTTAAAATTTTCATATCAAAACTCCTTAATTTTAATCAAAATAATAATGTATAATTATACATCACTAGTTATTATACATTCAAGAATATATTTTAAAATAATTGTTGTATAAGTTAAAAAATATTATGCTATAATAGTATAAGTCATTAAAGGAAAACAAAAGGTGGGAGTAGGAAGTTTTTATGAGTTATTTACTTAAGTTTAAGAGTAAGAAGAATGAAATATTATTAACATTTATTTTTACATGTTCACTTGTTTTACTCGGAGTAATTATGTTTCTTTACAATAGATACATTTTGTATGTTAAGAATTTAGAAGTAGCACATATAAATTTAACGAATCATCTTAATTATACGTATAAAGATAAATTTTATGGAGATATGGATATAGATTATGATGTAAAAACAAATATATATGGTGCAAGGGTTGAATTTTATCTCCCAAATGAAGAATATGAATTTACCTTATCTTCAAGAGGTCATGTAATAGGGGATGGATATCTTCATAATAATAAGGATAATTTATTAAGTCATAGATTTGCTAGACAATTAAAAGAAAGTTTAGTTAGTGATTTTAAAGAGAAATTTCCTGAAATTTTTAAGGTTTATGTGGAGATGCAAGTTTTAAAAGATAAATACGATTATAGAACTTTTTACGATAAAGATATAAATGAACCTCACGTTATTCATATATATTTAAACTCTAAAAAAATTATGAGTGAGAAGGAGTTTAAAGAGAAGGTTGATGAAATAGGAAAGTTTCTTATAGATAAAGGGTATAAAAATTTAAACAATGTACATGTAAATTATGTGGTGAGAAAAGAAGCTCCTCCTCTTTATTATTCTCCAATTGATTTTAATAAATATTTACAAAAAACAAAGTAGATAAAAATATCTACTTTGTTTTTTTAAAGTAAAGAGGAGAAAAGCCTTGATATATTTTCAAAAAATATTTGTTTATGAGATATATTTTTAAAAATATCTTCATTTCCAAGGATGCTATTTTCTATATCTTCATTAAAAATTGAAATAAATTTATTGCAAATATCTTTATCATATATAATTAAGTTAAGTTCATGGTTAAGCTCAAAGCTTCTTATATCCATGTTTGTACTTCCAACAGTTACGATATTATCATCTATTATTACGAATTTTGAATGAAGAAAAGAGGATTTATCGTAGAAATAAATTTTACATCCAATATTATAAAGTTCATTTAAATAAGTTCTTGAAGCATGATAAACTAATTTGTGATCTGGTTTTCCTGGAAAGTTTATTATAACTTCAATTCCTGAGAGTATGCAGGTTTTTAAAATATTTATAAATCCAGTAAAGGGAATAAAATATGGAGTTGAAATTCTAATAGATTTTTTAGCAGAAGTTATGAGCTTTATTAAAGGAAGAATAATATTATCCTTTGAAAGGTTTGGACCACTTTTTATAATTTGAGTTAAGGTTTCTTTAGAACTATTATTGATTTTTGGGAAGTAATTTAAAATCTCTTCTTTTTGGAAAATACTTTCTCTTCTTAATCTTTTTAAATTTAAATAATCATGAATAAACACATCTTGAATTGAAAGGGTACATTCTCCTTTAATCATTAAATGAGTATCTCTCCATTTTCCTAGGGAGGAAAGTCCTAAATACTCATCTCCAATATTAATTCCTCCAGTAAAACTTGTATAACCATCAATAACAACTATTTTTCTATGATTTCTGTAATTTATTTGAGTATTTATTAATTTTAGAAATGGAGTGGACATATATGAGTAAAATAATATTTCAACTCCGCTTTCTTTAAGATCGTTAATGTATTTTTTAGAAAGTTTTCTACAACCAACTTTATCCATTAAAAATCTAACTTTAATTCCTTGTTTAGATTTATTTATTAAAATATTTTTAATTTCATTTCCAATATGATCATCACGAACTATGAAATATTCCATGTGAATATGATGTTTAGCTCTATTAAGTTCTCTTTTTAAAGCTTCAAATTTTTGAGCACCATTTGAGAAAATTTTAATTTCTGAATTTTTCATTATAGGACAAAAATTTAATTTAGATACGAGATTTGTTATTTGAGTAAATTCATCTCTATCATTAATATTAAAAGAGGATTGGGATTTTTGGTTTATTTTGTTTATCTCATCTATGTTGTAGAAATTCTTATTTTTAAGATAAGCTCTTCTTATATCTTTTCCAAAGAAAATGTAGCAAATAAGTCCAATAGGGCCAGATATTAATAATACTAATATCCACATTAAAGTTTTTTCAGGTTCTCTTCTTTCATTTAATAAAGTGAAAAATATAATAACAATGTTAATTACAAAAGAACAAATAAAAATTAAATTTAAATAATTCATAGTATTCCCCTTAAATTAATTAAAAAGTAATGAAATTAATCCATAAATATTTTATACTTATTTTTAAGTTTTAAATATATTTATTTTGAGTATATTTATAAAATATTTAAAACATAATTTATAATATATCGAAAAAACTAGAAAGTATTTGGGGGGTATGTTTTATGAATAAAAACAATAATAAAGCTGCTTTTATGGTTGCACTTGCAGCAATTGGGGCTGCATCTGCTACTATTGTTGCTGGAGTTGTTGCAAAAATTTTGAAAAAGAATTTAATTAATAATCTAAATGATGAGTTTGAAAACTTTAATGGATATGGAAAATGTACGGCGTATTGTTGTCCAAATGATTCTTATGATGAAGTTTTAAGACACAGAAAGGGAAGATATTACAAAAAAATGGGAGCTTATTAAGAGACTTGGAGTAATTCCAAGTCTTTTAATTTTTTAAAGAGGGTTTAAGTTATAAAATTTTTAGAGTGAGGAATAATAAAGCATATTTATTTAGTTTAGGAAGGTATATAATTTTGAGAAAAGTTAGGAAAATATTCCGAAAGCTTAAAGATGGTGTGATATTTTTAATCATAGGAATGATGGTTTTAAGTTTTGGTTTTTTGGCTTATTTTCAGTTTGATAAAGAGCATAGAGCTATGAATACTAATTTAAAGAAAGTTATAAATGTTTCTAATGTTTACTCAAGCTTTAATGAGTGGAAAGATGAAGTTGATGTTTTTGAGATAAATAGGGAAAATGCTAGAAGTTTTTTCCTTCCTTATAATAATTTAAAAACTCTTTTTAAAGATGTGAAAGAAGATGTTTTAAACAGTGTGAGAATAAAAGACTCTCAAAATGTTAAGGTTTTAAATGGAAATTGGAAGTTTTTCTTATGCAATAAACCTTCAGATAGAAACATGGAATTTTTTAATGAGAATTATGATGTAAGTAGTTGGGATAATATAAAGGTTCCTAGTAATTGGCAAATGGAGGGGTATGATTTTCCAATTTACGTAAATTTTAGATATCCTTGGACTGGATATGAAAATTTAGAATTTTTTAAAGCTCCTGAAAAATTTAATCCTGTAGGTCATTATAAGAAGAATTTTAATATTGATGATTCTTGGATTGGAGATAAAATTTATATTTCCTTTCAAGGGGTTGAATCTTGTTTTTATTTATGGATAAATGGAGAGTTTATTGGATATAGTGAGGATAGTTTTTCACCAGCTGAATTTGATATAACAGATTTTGTTGTTAGTGGTAAAAATTCAGTTTCTGTTCAAGTGTTTAGATGGAGTGATGGAAGCTTTATTGAAGATCAGGACTTTTTAAGATTAAGTGGAATTTTTAGAGATGTATTTATATATAGAGTTCCCAATATTCACATTAGAGATTTTGAGGTAATTACAAATTTAGATGAGAATTATGAAAATGCGGAGCTTTTTGTAAATTTTAATTTATTAAATCAAACTAACGAAAATAAAATGTTTTCTCTTTCTACAATGCTTTTTGATAATGATTGGAATTTAATTTCAAAAGGAGAGGGAGATGGGGATTTTACTCAAAATTATTCTTATAAAGATAAAGGGATACAAACAAATTATTATTTAAATATGAGTGTTGAAGATCCTAAGAAATGGTCTTCAGAAGAACCTAACTTATATAATCTTGTGATTGTACTTAAAAATGATACATATAAAGAAACTCAAGCAATACATAAACGAATTGGATTTAGGAAATTTGAACTTAAAGGAAATCAACTATTTTTAAATGGAAAAAACGTTTTGTTTAAAGGGGTAAATAGACATGAAATAAATCCATTATCAGGAAGAGCAATTTCTACTTTAGATATGGAATTTGATGTTAGGGAAATGAAAAAGAATAATATTAATTCTGTTAGAACATCTCATTATCCAAACCATCCACATTTTATAAATTTATGTAATGAATATGGATTGTATGTAATTGATGAGGCAAATATTGAAGCTCATGGAGTTGAGGGAGAAATTCCTGGAAATAATTATCTTTGGAAGGCTCCATGTATTGATAGAATTCGAAGTCTTATAGAGAGAGATAAAAATGATCCTTGTGTTTTAATATGGTCTCTTGGAAATGAAAGTGGAGGAGGGAAAATTTTTAAAGAGCTTTACGATTTTGTAAAAGAAAGGGATCATTCAAGAGTTGTTCATTATGAAGGAGAAAGAGATGAATATTACGCAAGTGACATAGTTAGTAAAATGTATGTGAAAATTGATGATATTGAAAAGCAAAGTAAATATATACCTTCTAAACCTTATATACTTTGCGAGTATGCTCATTCTATGGGAAATAGTTGTGGAAGTTTAGATAAATATATGGAAAAGTTTGAATCCATACCTAATGTTCATGGAGGATTTATTTGGGACTTTATAGATCAAGGGATTTATAGAGAATCTCCTAAAGTTGGAAAAATAGGAGCATCAACTAGTTTATTTCAGGGAAAATTTGAGGGATATTTTAAAGAAGGATTTAAGAATAAGGGATATAGTGGAGTTATTTTATATGAAGATTTTAGAAATGCAAAGTTTAAAGAATTTACCATAGATTTAAGAGTTAAGCCTAGTGTTTATGAAGGAGAAGGATGTGTTTATTTAAAAAAAGGAAATGAGTTTGGAATTAAAGAGATAATGAATTATAAAAATTCAAATAATAGAGTAATTGAGTTTTATATAAGAGATAGTTCTCAGATTTATGATTCTATTGTATATATTGTTCCTAATAATTGGGAGGAGAATTTTCACAGAGTAACAGGAAGTTATGATGGGAAATATTTAAGATTATTTATAGATGAAATTTTAGTTGAAGAAAAAATGTTTTTATATGGCGTAGGAAGTTTTGGAGATTTTATACAAGTTGGTGGAAATAGTGGAGAATTTAATTTTGAGGGTATGAATGGAATTCTAGATGATGTTAAATTAATCAATAAGGAAGTAACACCTTATGATATAGATAAGAGAAATTATAATAATGGATATTTATTACTCAATGTAGATTTTGATAGAGAAAATGAAATAATTGAAATTAATAAGTATAATGATAAAAAATACCTAGCTTTTGGAGGAGATTTTAATGATTCTCCAAATGATTCTTCTTTTTGTGCTAATGGACTTTTACTTAGTAACAGAAAGTTAAAACCTCAAATGTATGAAGTTAAACATGTTTATAGTAATATGAATATTTCAAATAAAGATATTTTAAATGGGGAAATTATTATAAAGAATAAAAATTTATTTGTTAATTTAAATAATTATGTTTTAAGTTGGGATTATATAGTTGATGGTGAAACTTTAGAAGGTGGAAGCAGTATTATTGATGCTCTTCCTGGAGAAAGTATTTTGTTTAAAATTCCAGATATATACAAAGTTTTAAATTTAAATGGAAAGGAATCTTTTATTAATTTAAGATTTTTATTAAAAGAAGGAAACCTCTGGGGAAATAAAGGGTATGAGATTTCTTCTTACCAGATAAAGATTCCAATTGAAAATATGAATTTTTATAGAGAGTTTCCTAATGAGGAAGTTTTTCAAATATCTGAGGATGATAATACCATATTTGTGAATTCTATTTCAGAGGAATTTCAATTTGAATTTGATAAAAGTATGGGAGGACTTAAGAAATACGTATACAAAGGGGATAAACTTCTAAGCTCTCCTATTTTGGTTGATTTTTGGAATCCCCTTAATGATAACGAAAGATTAAATAAAATCTATGAAAAGATTAAACACTGGAAATATATTGGGAAATCTTTTCCATATAATCATTATGAAATTATGAAAAGTGATGATGGATGTATTGTTTTAAAATTTTATAAAACTTTATATGATTTAAATGAAGCAAAACTTGTAACTACATATAAGATAAATTCCTTTGGAGATATAAATGTAGATTTGTTAGTAAGTGAGTTACCTAAAGGAGTTTCTCATGCAAGATCTGTTGGATTTAAAGTTTTTCTTCCTAAGAAATATGATCAAATAGAGTTTTATGGAAGAGGACCTTATGAAAATTATAATGATAGAAAAGGAGCAAGTAAGGTAGGGCTATATAAAACAACAATAGAAAAACAATTTACAGATTATGTGAGGCCTCAAAGAACGGGAAACTTAACAGATGTTAGATGGATTAGATTTTTTAAAAAAGGTGAGGGAAATTCTTTAATTTTGTTAAATAGTAAGGAAAATTTACTCCAAGTTAATGCAAGTATGTATAATGATTATGAATATGAGAAAACTCATAAATATCAAATGGAGAAATTTTCAAATAATATTATAAATTTAAGATCAAAAGATTATGGGAGTACATTTGAGACTTTTGATGATACGAACATCGTTGAATATATAGGAGAAAATTCTATATATAAATTCTCATTTATAATAAGTGCCATGAATAATAATAGCTCTCCTATAAATATTTGGAAGAGAATTGTTTAATAAGACTTTGAGAAATCAAGGTCTTTTTTAAATAAGATATTTTGTCTTTTGTGCTTTGTATTTTATATGTAATTAACTTTCTTTAGTTTCTTAATTCTATCAACAAATACATCTTTGTCTAGAGTATAAATATTTTTAAAATTAGTCGTATCTAGTATTACATCAAAAAAATCAAACTTCATTTTATTTTCTATAATGTGTTTTGATGGTAGATTATTTTTTTCGATTAAAGAATATATCTTAGTTATATTTGTTTTTGAAAAAATATAAGTGAGCATATTGAATACGGCTTCACTTGCAAATCCATTATTTCTAAATTCTTTTGAAATTAAATATCCTATTTCATTAATTAAATTTTCCTCTATGTATCGAGGGATAATAGATAACAAACCAATTATTTTGGAAGTTTGTTTTAAATGTATCGAGAAGTATCCAAGAGAGTTAAAAGATTTAATCTTATTGTTAAACTCTAGAAACTTTTTAATATGATACGAAGAAGCATTCTTAGGAATTGGAATGCTTAAGTAAATATTACTTATACAATTTAAAATATTTTTTAAGTCCATTTCATCAATGGATTTTATAATTAATCTCGAAGTTTCAATGATCATTATATCCTCCATAAGTTTTATGAAGAATGATTCATTTGATAATAGTTTATAAATACTTACTATAAGTAAATCATATTATAAATATTTATAAAAGGCAAACTAAAATTTTATCATATTTACATTCAATAATTTTTCCAAGATATTAATTCGATAAAACATTACATAATGGAATAAAATTTTATTATTTAATTTTAATTGAATTAAAACTTATGATATAATTTAATTACGCCAAAATTATACAAATTTAACATATAACTTAAATAATTAGGAGGGTTTTTGAAAATGAAGAAATCTAAGATTTCGGCACTTTTTCTTTCTTGTGCTGTAATGTTTATGTCTTTAGTTGGATGTGGAAGTACAAGCTCAGGTAGCGATAATTCATCATCACAAAATAGTGGACAAGCACAGGAAACTACAAAACTTAGAGTTGGAATGGTTACAGATGAAGGGGGACTTGGAGATAAGTCTTTTAATGACGCAGCGTATGAAGGGCTTAAGAAGGTTGAGAAGGATTTGGGGTTTGAAATAACAGTACTAGAACCAAAACAAACTTCAGATTATAAGTCTTATATGGATAGATTATCTAAAAATAGCGATTTGGTTTTAGGTGTTGGATATAAATTAAAGGATACAGTGGCTGAAGTATCAAAACAAAATCCTGATATTAAATATGTTTTAGTTGATGATGTAGTTGAAGGAGATAACGTATACAATCTTACATTTAAAGAAGAAGAAGGATCTTTCTTAGCAGGAGTTCTTGCTGGACTTACTACTAAAACAAATAAAATTGGATTTATTGGAGGAACGGAAACTCCGTTAATTAAGAAATTTGAAGCAGGATTTATTGCTGGGGTTAAAAGTGTAAACCCAGAAGCAGGAAAGCTTCTTGAAGATGGTACAACTGTAAGATATGCAGGAACTTTCTCAGATACAGCAAGAGGATATGAAATAGCAAAATCGTTATATAGTGATGGAGTTGACATAATATATCATGCAGCTGGTGGAGTTGGAATCGGAATGTTTAGAGCTGCACAAGAAACTGGAAACTATGGAATAGGTGTTGACCAAGATCAAGCTTTATCACTTCCAGAATATTCAGACGTTATTCTTACATCTGTTGTTAAGAACTTAAAAGACGGAGTTTATAACATTGTAGAAGGTATATCAGCAGGAACATATGAACCAGGAACAACAGAGCTTGGACTTGAAGAAAATGGAATATATCTTGCACCAATTTCTAAAGAAAAAGTTTCTCAAGAAATCTTAGATAAGGTTGAAGAGTATAAAAATAAAATAATAAATGGGGAAATAGTAGTACCTGCAACTATAGAAGAGCTTAAGGTTTTCACTGTACAATAGAGTAAAATTATAAGCTTTAATATGGTTTTGTTGTAATTATTAAGGCTAATTTTATAGATAGATAGAAATTTTCATCTTTAAAGTTAGCCTTTTATTATACTTGGAGGAGATTTCATGAAAGCAGTTGAAATGAAAAATATAACTAAAAGATTTCCTGGTATGATTGCCAATAAGGATGTCAATTTTGATTTGAATCAAAAAGAGATTCATGTTCTTTTAGGGGAAAATGGTGCAGGTAAAACTACTCTTATGAATATTTTGTATGGAATTTACAATCAAGATGAGGGAGATATTTTTATAAATGGTGAAAAAGTTAAGATAAAAACTCCTAAAGATGCTATAGCTTTAGGAGTTGGGATGGTTCACCAACATTTTATGCTCGTTCATAATTTTACTGTTGCAGAAAATATTGTTTTAGGATGTGAGCCTAAGAAATTTGGATTTGTATTTGATAAGAAGGAAGCAATAAGAAAAGTTAAAGAGTTAATTGATAAGTATGAGTTTAATATAGATCCAGAAACGAAAATCGAAGATATTTCAGTTGGACAACAACAAAAGGTTGAGATTTTGAAAATTCTTTATAGAGGAGCAGAAATAATAATTTTAGATGAGCCAACAGCTGTTTTAATACCTAGTGAAATAGAAGAGCTAGAAGTTATTATGAAAAACTTAACTAAAGAAGGAAAATCAATAATTTTAATTACTCATAAGTTAAAAGAAGTTATGAGTATGAGTGATAGAATTACGATTATTAGGCGAGGAGAAGTAATAGATACATTAAATACAAATGAAACTTCAATAGATGAAATTGCAAATCTTATAGTTGGAAGAGCTGTTGATCTTAATGTATATAAGGAAAGAGTTCAAATACTTCCTGAAATTTTAAAAGTTAAAGAACTTAAAGCTAAGGACAATAGAGGATTAGATGTTTTAAAAGGGGTTAACTTTGAGGTTAAATCTGGAGAAATTTTTGGAATTGCAGGGGTTGGAGGAAATGGTCAAAGTGAGCTTGTAGAAGTTATAACAGGAATTAGAAAATGTTATGATGGAGAAATAATTTTTGATGGAGAAAACATAGAAAATTTAACTCCAAAAGAGATCATTAAAAAGAAATTATCTAGTATTCCAGAAGATAGACATAAAACAGGACTTATTCTTCAACATTCCCTTTATGAAAATGCAATACTTGGAATACAAGATGATAAAAAATTTAATAAAGGTATGTTTTTAGATTATAAAGAGATAAGAAAGCACACGTTAAACATCATAAAAGAATTTGATGTAAGAACTATCGATGAAAATGTTGAGGCATCTAAATTATCTGGAGGAAATCAACAAAAACTAATAGTAGGAAGAGAAATCTATAAAAATCCAAAGCTTATTATAGCAGTTCAACCAACAAGAGGGCTTGATATTGGAGCTATTGAGTATATTCATAGAAGACTTATTGAAGAAAGAGATAAGGGTAAAGCAATACTTTTAGTATCTTTAGAACTTGATGAGGTTTTAAGCTTATCAGATAGAGTTGGGGTTATGTATGATGGTAAAATACTTAAGGTTCTTGAAAGAGATGAACTTGATGAACAAAAAATTGGAGTATTAATGGCAGGGGGTAATATAGATGGTTAGCGTAAATAAAAAAAGTAACGTTATTAACGCTTTAAAACCTATTTTCTTCTCAGTTTTATCAATATTTGTTTCGTTTATAATTGCTGTTTTTTTTGTAATGTGGTCAAGAGAGGATGGTTTTATAGAATCTTCCAAGCTTCTTATGATTTCTTTTTGGAATGGAAGTTTTGGAAATTTATTTAGTTTATCTGAAACCATGGTTTATGCAACCATATATATGTTCACGGGACTTGCTCATTTAATTGCTTTTAGAACAAATTTATTTAACATTGGAGTTGAGGGACAGTTTACAGTAGGAATGCTTGCATCAGTAATAGTAGGTATGATTCCAGGAATACCAATGGGGATTCATTTAATATTAGTTTTCTTATCTGGTATGGCAGCAGGTGCTTTATGGGCATTTATTCCAGCGATATTAAAAGTAAAGCTTAATTCAAATGAAGTAGTAAATACAATAATGATGAATTTTATTGGGATTCATTTATTAAACTTGTGTATTTCATTATTTTTAAAGGAGCCAGGATCTGAAGCCACTTATTCCATTGCAAAAAGTGCAATTCTTCCAACAATAATTAACGATGGGGGAATAAGGATGAACTATGGGTTAGTACTTGGAATTATTTTAGTTGTAATAGTTCATTTTTATATAAATAAAACTAGAAGTGGATATGAATTAAGAAGTGTTGGATATAATCAGAGTGCATCAGAGTATGGAGGAATTAATATAAAGAAATCTATAATTTTAGCTATGGTTATATCTGGTATTATTGCAGGACTTGGAGGAGCTGTATTTGTATCTGGAGTACAGCATAGAGTACCTAAGCTTCATAATTTTTTAAATTATGGATTTGATGGAATTGCAGTAGCATTACTTGCAAGAAATAATCCAATAGCAGTTATTGTATCTTCTATATTATTTGGTGCACTTAATGCAGCTTCTTTAGAGCTTCAATTTAATGGAATTCCTAAAGATATAGTTTTTCTTGTACAAGCTATAATAATTCTTTTTATAGCGGGAGAGTATGTGTTTAAATTACTCATAAATAAATTTAAAAAAGGAGGCGCTAAATAGTGGGAGATAATTTCTTAGCTGAAATGATTATAATTCTATCTACAACTTTAAGATTTGCAACGCCTATTATATTTGCAGCTATAGGTGGTATTTTTGCTGAAAAATCTGGAGTTATTAACATAGGATTAGAGGGTATGATGATTATGGGTGCCTTCTTTGGAGTTTGGGGTACTCATATATCGGGAAGTTCACTTATAGGCATTTTATGTGCAATTATATTTTCAGCCTTAACGGCAGCATTACATGGAATTTTATGTATATTTTTAAGAGCAAATCAAGTAATATCAGGTATTGGAATAAATCTTTTTGCAACATCATTGACTAGTTATTTAATTCAAAAATTGTTTGGAACTCAAGGACAAACTAGTATTGTTAAAGTTGTACCATATCCGAAGGAATTTTTTATGAATATTCCAATAATAGGACCATTTTTAGCAGAATTAAATTGGTTTGTTATAGGAGCGATACTTCTTGTTATTGTTTCATGGTTTATATTTTATAAAACAAATATTGGATATAGAATAAGATCTGTTGGAGAACATCCAAAAGCAGCTGATACTTTAGGTATTAACGTTTATAAAACTAGATTTTTGTGTGTTATAGTATCTGGAATATTAGCAGGACTTGGAGGAGCTTCACTTTCTATTGCGAGTGTAAACTTGTTTAGAGTTGGAATGGTAAGTGGACGAGGATATATTGGACTTGCTGCAATGATATTCGGTAATTGGAAACCACAAACAACATTTATTGCATGCTTGATATTCTCATTATCTCAAACATTTGAGATTATATTCCAAAAATTTGGATTTAATGTACCGACTGAAATTTATTTTATGATTCCGTATATATTAACTATGTTTGCCCTTGCATTTTTTGTTAGAAAGAGTAATTCACCAAAAGCTCTTGGAGAGTTTTATGATAAGGGAAAAAGATAATTATTTTAAATTCGTTTAAAATTTAACAATAATTTAGAATAAAAAGCCTTTAAATGTAATTTAAAGGCTTTTTTATTTAGATTTGATGTTTTCTAGTAACTTATAATTTAAACTGAAAATAGTTGTTTAAAAAATATAAATTATGTTTTATAATGTACTTGTGAATTTAAAAACTTAATTTATTTATTTTACATAAGAAATATAAATTTTGGTTTTAAATTATGTGTGTTAATGTAGTTTTATTTTTAAACTTTAGGAAATTAACTTAAATTGATAATTATTTATAAAGTTATTTCTTAGTAAATAATTTATAAAAATTTTTGTAAAAGAGATTTAAAACTATATTAATAAATCAAATTAGTTAAGAATATTTTTAACGAATTTGTTAAAAATATTGTTATATTTTTAAGAAAAGTTTTGGAGGAATTTTAATGGTTAAAATAGGGATAAATGGTTTTGGAAGAATAGGAAGAAATGTGTTTAAGGCTTTATTAGCTAACTATGGTAACGAATTACAAGTAGTTGCTATAAATGACTTAACTGATGCTAAAACTCTTGCTCATTTATTAAAGTATGATTCTCTTTTTGGAAAATTTGAGGGAACAGTAGAAGCTAAAGAAAATTCTATCGTTGTAAATGGAAATGAAATTAAAATATTTGCAGAGAGAGAAGCTTCAAACATTCCATGGTCAAGTGTTGGATGTGAAATTGTAATTGAATCAACTGGATTCTATACAGATGCAAACAAAGCAAAAGGACATTTAAATGGAAGCGTAAAGAAAGTATTAATTTCAGCTCCAGCTACAAATGAAGACATAACAATTGTTATGGGAGTTAATGATGATAAATATGATGCATCAAAACATCACATTATATCAAACGCATCATGTACTACAAACTGTTTAGCTCCATTTGCAAAAGTTCTACACGAGAAATTTGGAATTGTGAAAGGGCTTATGACAACAGTACACTCTTACACAAATGACCAAAAAATATTAGATGCTCCTCACAAAGATTTAAGAAGAGCAAGAGCAGGTGCTGAATCTATGATCCCTACAACTACTGGAGCTGCTAAAGCTGTTGCATTAGTTTTACCAGAGCTTAAAGGAAAATTAAATGGATTTGCATTAAGAGTTCCAACTCCAACAGTTTCTTGTACTGATTTAGTTGCAGAAGTTTCTAGACCAGTAACTGTTGAGGAAGTTAATGCTGCTCTTAAAGAAGCATCTGAAACAAACTTAAAAGGAATACTTGGATACGAAGAAGCTCCACTTGTTTCTATGGACTTTAGAAAAGATGAGAGAAGCTCGATTGTTGATGCTCCATGTACAATGGTTATAGATGGAAACATGGTTAAGGTTGTATCTTGGTATGATAATGAGTGGGGATATTCAAATAGATTAGCTGACTTAGCTAACATGGTAAGCAAAAGCTTATAAAAATATCTCTAAAAATAAGGCTGGTTTTTATTAGGTTAGAATCAGCCTTTAATTGAATTGAAATTTAGGAGTGTAGTTTTATGACTTTTAATAAGAAAAGTATTGAAGATGTTTCCTTAAAAGGAAAAAGAGTATTAATGAGATGTGATTTTAATGTTCCAATTGTTGATGGGAAAATCACTGATGAAAATAGATTATTAGGTGCACTTGATACTATTAAATATGTTTCACAAAATGGGGGAAAAGTTATACTTTGTTCTCACCTTGGAAAAGTAAAAGGTCCAGATGAGTCAAAGAGTTTAAAAATTGTTTCTGAAAGATTATCTCAATTATTAGGAAAAAATTTAAAATTTGTTCCAAGTGATGTTGTTGTTGATGATTCTGTTAGAAGTGAAGTTAGCAAAATGAATGAAGGAGATATAATTCTTCTTGAAAATACTAGATTTAGACCTGAAGAAGGTAAGTGTGAAGAAGCATTTTCAAAAGATTTAGCTTCAATTTGTGATGTTTATGTTAATGACGCTTTTGGAACAGCTCATAGAGCTCACTGTTCAACAGTTGGAGTAACTAAGTTTGTTGATGAAGCTGTTTGTGGATATTTAATTCAAAAAGAATTAAAATTCTTAGGAGATTCAGTTTCAAATCCTCAAAGACCATTTGTTGCAATTTTAGGTGGAGCGAAAGTTTCAGATAAAATAAACGTTATAAATAATTTATTAAACAAAGTTGATACCTTAATAATTGGTGGGGGAATGGCTTACACATTCTTAAAAGCTCAAGGATATTCAATTGGAACTAGTCTTGTTGAAGAAGATAAACTTGAGTATGCAAAAGAGATGCTTCAAAAAGCTAAAGAAAAAGGTGTAAATTTATTATTACCAGTTGACCATGTAATAGGAGATAAGTTTGACAATAATGCTACAAGAAAAGAAACTGTCGATCAAAATATAGAAGATGGATTCATGGGATTAGATATTGGTAAGAAAACTTGTGAAATCTTTAGAGATGTTCTTAAAAATGCTAAAACTGTTATATGGAATGGACCTATGGGAGTATTTGAGTTTTCAAACTTTAATCAAGGTACAATTGAAGTAGCTAAGGCTATGGCTGAATCAAATGCATTAACAATAATAGGTGGAGGAGATTCTGCAGCTGCTGTTAATACCTTAGGATTTGGAGATAAAATGACTCATATATCAACAGGTGGAGGAGCATCTTTAGAATTTTTAGAAGGTAAGGTATTACCTGGAATTGATGCTTTAAACAATAAATAATAATAGGAGATTTATTATGAGGAAAAATATTATAGCTGGAAACTGGAAAATGCATTTTAACATTGAGGATACAAAAAAATTCTTAGGAGAGTTATTACCTAAGGTTAAGGATGCTAAGTGTGAAGTTGTAATATGTCCTCCTTTTACTTCTCTTCAAACTGCAAATGAGCTTTTAAAAGGAACGAATGTAAAATTAGGAGCTCAAAATATTCATTTTGAAGAAAAGGGGGCATTTACAGGGGAAATTTCACCAGAGATGCTTAAAAGTGTTGGAGTTAGCTATGTAATAATTGGTCATAGTGAAAGAAGAACATATTTTAATGAAACAAATGAAGATACTAACAAGAAAATATTTGTTTGTTTAAAACACGGTTTTACTCCAATTTTATGTGTTGGGGAAACTCTTGAAGAGAGAGAAAGTTCTAATATGGAAAAAGTATTAGAAGCTCAAATAATTGAAGGATTTAAAAATGTTTCTAAGGAAGAAGCTAAAAAAGTTGTTATAGCTTATGAGCCAATATGGGCAATTGGAACAGGAAAAACTGCTACAAGTGAAGATGCTAACAATGTAATTGGATTTATTAGAAGTGTTATTGAAAAAATATATGATAAAAACGTAGCTGAGGAAATTGTTATTTTATACGGAGGATCAGTTAAACCAAATACCATAAAAGAACAAATGGGTATGGAAAATATTGATGGAGCTCTTGTTGGAGGAGCTAGTCTTGTTGCTGATGACTTTGAATTAATTGTTAAATTTTAGGAGGAAAACTCTATGGCAAAGAATGCCTGTGTTTTATTAATTTTAGATGGATATGGAATATCTCAAGAAAAAGAAGGAAATTCCATTAAAACTGCTAATACTTCTACTATGGATAGATTATTAAATGTTTATCCTAATACGAGTTTGCATGCAAGTGGATTAAAAGTTGGACTTCCTGATGGACAAATGGGAAATTCAGAAGTTGGACATTTAAACATAGGAACAGGAAGAATTATTTATCAAGAGTTAACAAGAATTACAAAAGCTATTGATGATGGGGATTTCTTTAAGAATGATTCTTTAACTTCTGCTATAGAAAATTGTATTAAAAATAATTCTGATTTGCATGTAATGGGATTATTATCTGATGGTGGAGTTCACTCACATATAGATCATTTAAAGGCATTATTAAAATTTGCCAAAGAAAAAGGTGTAAGAAACACATACATTCATTGTTTTATGGATGGAAGAGATGTTTCTCCAACTTCTGGGGTTTCTTATATGAAAGAAATTTTAGATTATATAAATGAAATTTCTTATGGAACCATTTCTACAATTTCTGGAAGATATTATGCTATGGATAGAGATAAGAGATGGGATAGAGTTGAGAAATGTTATGATGCTGTTGTTAGAGGAAAAGGGGAAAGCCCTAATAATAAAACTCCAATAGAAGTAATAGAAGGTTATTATGAAAATGGAGTAACTGATGAGTTTATAGTTCCAACTATAATTAAAGAAGGTGGGAACTTAAAAAATAATGATTCTTGCGTATTTTTTAACTTTAGACCAGATAGAGCAAGAGAGCTTACTCATGCAATTGTAAATAAAGAGTTTGATGGATTTAAAAATGATGATTTAAATATTTTCTATGTTTGTATGACTCAATATGATAAGAATCTGAAAAATGTTGAGGTTGCATTTAAACCTGAAAGTTATTCAAACACTTTAGGAGAATATTTAAGTAACAATGGAAAAGTTCAGCTTAGAATTACAGAAACTGAAAAGTATGCTCACGTAACATTTTTCTTTAATGGTGGACTTGAAACTCCATATAAAGGGGAGGATAGAATTTTAATTCCATCTCCTAATGTTAAAACTTATGATCTTAAACCAGAGATGAGCTTACCAGAACTTACAGATAATTTAATTAAACAAATAGAATCAAGAAAATATGATTTTATTGTTTGTAATATAGCTAATCCTGATATGGTTGGACATACTGGAAATTTTGATGCAGCTGTTAAAGCCATTGAAGCAGTTGATTGTGCCATATCAAAAATTGAAAGTAAAGTATTAGAGTTTGGGGATAGTTTATTTATAACAGCTGATCATGGAAACGCTGAATCAATGATTGATGAAAAAGGTGGACCAATGACAGCTCATACATCTAACAAGGTGCCATTTATTTTTGTATCAAAAGATATTGATGGTATAAAATTAAAAGAGAGTGGTAAACTTGCAGATATAGCACCTACTATTTTAGGGATTATGGGACTAGATGTTCCAAAAGAAATTACTGGGGAAAACTTAATTATTAAAAATAATTAAGCTTAAATATTTAATTTAAATGGAGGATTTATTTAATGAAAAATTATATTGAAATAGCTAACATACATGCTAGACAAATTTTAGATTCAAGGGCATTTCCAACAATAGAGGTTGAAGTAACACTCGAAGATGGTACTGTTGGAAGAGCTGCTGTTCCTTCTGGAGCTTCTACTGGAGAATATGAAGCTGTTGAGTTAAGAGATGGAGATAAATTAAACTACAATGGAAAAAGCGTATTAAATGCTGTTAACAATGTAAACACAACAATTGCTCAAGCATTAGAGGGATTAAATATATTTGATCAAGTTAAAATTGATACTACAATGATTGAGCTTGATGGAAGTGATAATAAGGGAAACTTAGGAGCTAATGCAACTTTAGGGGTATCTTTAGCTTGTGCTCAAGCTGCAGCTAACTACTTAGGATTATCTTTATATCAATACATTGGAGGATGTAACGCTAAAGTTTTACCAGTTCCAATGATGAACATAATAAATGGAGGAAAGCACGCTGATAATAACGTAGACTTACAAGAGTTTATGATAATGCCAGTTGGAGCATCTACTTTCTCAGATGCATTAAGAATGTGTGCTGAAATATATCACTCACTTAAGAAGCTTTTACATGATAAAGGTTTATCAACAGCTGTTGGAGATGAGGGAGGATTTGCACCAGACCTTGGATCAAACGAAGAAGCTATTCAAATAATTTTAGAAGCAACAGAAAAAGCTGGATATAAGCCAGGAAAAGAAATATTTATAGCTCTTGACCCTGCTTCATCTGAATTCTTTGAAGATGGAAAATACAATTTAGCAGGAGAAGGAAGAGTTTTAACCCCAGCTGAAATGGCAGACTTTTATGTTGATTTAGCTAACAAATACCCAATTATATCAATTGAAGATGGTATGGCTGAAAATGATTGGGAAGGATGGAGCATATTAACTGAGAAGTTAGGAGATAGAGTACAACTTGTAGGTGATGACTTATTTGTTACTAACGTTAAGAGATTATCTATGGGAATTGAGAGAAAAGTTGGAAACTCAATACTTATAAAAGTTAACCAAATTGGAACTTTAACTGAGACTTTAAACTCTATTGAAATGGCTCAAAGAGCTGGATACACTGCAGTAGTATCTCATAGATCTGGAGAAACTGAAGATACAACAATTGCAGACTTAGTTGTTGCAGTTAACGCTGGACAAATAAAAACTGGAGCACCAGCAAGAAGTGAGCGTGTTGCTAAATACAATCAATTATTAAGAATTGAAGAAGAATTAGGAACAATGGGAGAGTATAGAGGAGCTAAAGCTTTCTATAACTTAAAGAAATAATTAGTTTATTTTGTGGAGCAAATATGCTCCACTTTTTTATTTATGATATAATTGGAATGCAGAAAAGCAATATTAATTTTTAGATAGGAGTATAAAGATGGGATTATTTAATTTTAAAAGTAAGAAATCTGTTGTTGTTTCTCCTGCTTCTGGAGAAATTTTGCCTATAACATCATGTGAAGATAAGGTTTTTTCAGAGAAAATGATGGGAGATGGGTTTTTAATAAAGCCTGAAAGTGGAGAATTTTTTTCCCCTGTTACTGGAAAAGTTTCTATGGTTTTTGAAACTAAACATGCAATAGCTTTTACAACTAATGATGGCTTTGAAGTTTTAGTTCATATTGGAATGGATACTGTAAAACTAAATGGTGAAGGATTTGAAGTGTTAGTAAATTCTGGAGACAAGGTTAAGGCTGGACAAAAAATTTGTAATGTAGATTTATCCTTAATAGAAAGTAAAGGATATTTAACACATACTCCTGTTGTGATAACAAACTTAGATGGAAAAGAGATTTCTTTAATTAAAACTGGAAAGTGTGATAAGGGAGAAGAAATTATAGAATTATAATTTGAAAGGGTGTGGTAGTTTTATTCACATCCTTTTTATTTGAATAAAATTCTTTTAAAGAAGTCATACTTTTTATAAGTGTATAAAGATAATTGATATTTAAATGTTGTTTATTTTAAAATTTATTTATGGTATTATCTTTTCATATATAATAGTTTTTAAATTTTTATTTAGTTTGTAGTATTTATAAAATTATAATAGGACTTTTAAGGAGAGTATAATGAGTGTTATAATTGATTTTGAGCAGTACTCTATTATAGGAGATCCAGTTTGCCATAGTCTTTCTCCTTTTTTACATAAAGTTATTTTTGATTATTTTAATGAGAGTAACAAAATGTATTCAAAGCTTAGAATTACTTCTGATGGGCTTGTTTATAATTTTAGTTTGCTTAAAAGTAATTTTAAAGGATTTAATGTTACATCGCCTCACAAAAATAACATTGTAAAGTACATAGAAGAAATGGATGATTTTTCAAAGAAAGTAGGAAGCGTTAATACCGTTAAAATATTAAATGGTAAATCCTATGGTTATAATACAGATGCTTATGGATTTTTAAAAGGGCTTGGAGATTTAAAAGAAGATGTTAGTGGAAAACATATTTTAGTTTTAGGTAGTGGAGCTACGTCAAAGGTTGTTATAAATGTTTTAATTGATCTTAAAGCAAAAGTAAGTGTTTGTGCTAGAAATGAGGATAAGTTAAAAAGTTTAAGAGAGTTTATTTATAATAGTTGTGATGGATATAGTATAGATGTTTTACCTTTAGATAAAATTTCTGGAGAGTATTTTGGAGTAATAAATACTACAAGTGCTATAAGCAATTTTAGTATTGGTGATTTGAAGGTTTCAAATTTTGTATATGATGTAAATTATAATTTAGATGGACCTACAGATTTCTTGTATAGATTTTCAAACATGGATATTAAAATGATTGATGGACGAGATATGCTTTTTTATCAAGCTATAAAAGCTCAAGAAATATGGAGAAATCAAGAAATTGATGATGAGCATGTTTTAAATATTTATAATGAGTTTATTAAAATTTTTAAGGAATAGAGATTGAAAAAAGTTCTTGTTATAAATGGCCCTAATCTAAACTTTTTAGGAAAACGTGAGAAAGGTATTTATGGAGAAGAGAGTTTAGAGGATATAAATAATTATATAAGGGCACAAGGGGAGAAACTTTTTATCCATGTTGATTTTTATCAAAGTAATTTTGAGGGAAGTATAATTGATAAAATACAAAAGGATTATATGAATTATGATGGAATTTTAATTAATGCAGGAGCTTTTACTCATTATAGTTATGCAATATACGATGCAATACTTTCTGTTCCTACAAAATTTGTTGAAGTTCATTTATCAAATATATTTTCTCGAGAAGAATTTAGAAAACAAAGCGTTATATCTAAAGCATGTGTTGGAAGTATATGCGGTTTTGGGAAATTTTCATATGTACTTGGTCTTCATGCTTTGAAAGAAATATTTTTAGAGGTTTAACATGGAACTATATAATTATAGAAGTAAAATACTTAGTTGTGATTATAAAATTCTAAGAATTTTAGAGCAAAGATATAACTGCGTGCTTAAAGTTGCTAATTATAAAGGTAAAAATAGAAAGCCTATTTTAGATAGAAAACGTGAGGAAGAGGTTAAAGAAGCGTTTATAAATAATATGAGGCATACATATTTTAAGAAATATCACGAAGATGAATTTAGAAACATAATTAATTTAGTAACTGAGGTTAGTAGAGATATTCAATACAAAAAGATTTATAAGAAAAACATTGTTTTAATTGGATTTATGGGATGTGGAAAGACTACAGTTGGAAGAGTTTTATCTAAAAGAATTGGGTCAAAGTTTTTAGATACGGATTACCAAATTGAAAAAAGGGTTATGTGTAAAGTCGGAGATATTTTTGAAAAAATGGGAGAAGAATATTTTAGAAAAGTTGAGAGTGAAGTAATTAAGGTTGCAAGTAAAGAGTTTCATGGAGTTATTTCAACAGGTGGAGGAAGTGTTTTAAATAAAGTTAATGTTAAAAACTTAAAGTCCACAGGAAAACTTATATATTTAAAATCTTCTGCAGAAAATATTTTATACAACTTAAGAAGAAGCACAAAGGTTAGACCTATGCTTAAACAAAATTTAAATATAGGATATATACAAAAATTTATAAAATCACGTCATGAGATTTATAATAGAGTAAAGGATTATGAGATAAATGTTGATGATTTATCCATTGATCAAATTATTTATAGTATAATTAAATTGATGTAGGGTGGTGATTTTAAAATGAAAACAGTTCTTTACACTATACAATTTATAGTTGTAATTACACTTTTAATTTTAGTGTTAATGCAACCAAGTAAGGCAGACGGTCTTAAGGGATTTATGACAGGTTCTCAAGAAACTTTCTTTAATAAGAACAAATCAAAAACAAGAGAAGCAAGACTTGTAAAACTTACTGTTATATTTACGATTTTATTTGGATTAAATACGATTTTAATAAGTGTTTTATTGTAGAAATTTATTTTAGAATTGAACTTTATTTAAATTCTTTGGGTTTAAATAAAGTTTTTGTTTTTATTTTATAAAGGAGTAATAGCTAAGCTATTTTTAAAAATATGGAAGAGAGAATATTAAATATTATTTACTGCAAGGAAAAAGAATTAACCTATAAAGAAATGATGAAGGAGATTAATACTTCAGATAGGAAAAATTTTAATAAGAGTTTAGATAAACTTCAAAGAGAGAAACTTATATATAAAACTTCTAAGGGAAAATTTGTTAGAACAAATAAAGAAGATATATATTTTGGAGTGTTTGAGGGAACTAGAAAAGGTTTTGGATTTCTCTTAATGAAAGAGGAGAGAGATTTATTTATTGGAAGAAATTTTATAAATGGAGCGATGGATTCAGATAGGGTAATTTGTAAACTTTTAAAAGATAAGTGCACAGAGTCAAGAAAAGTTTGTGAAGTTATTTATGTTGTTGAAAGAAACAATAATGAAATAATAGGAGAGTTTCAAGAGTCAAAATCTTTTGGATTTGTTGTTCCTAAAAATTATAACATAGATTATGACGTTTATATTCCTAAGAAATTAAAGCTTAAAGCTAAAAATGGAGATATTGTTGTTGTACATATTACAAAGTGGCCAGAAAAAGGGAAAAATCCTGAGGGAAGAGTTGTTGAAATTATTGGGAAAAAAGATGATAAAAATATAAATATTTTAACCTTAATTAAAAAGTACAATGTTCAAAAGGATTTTCCAGATAAAGTTAAAAAAGAAATTGAAAAGATTGATAAGGAAATTTCAGAGAAAAATTTAAACAAAAGAAGGGATTTAAGAGATTTAAGCATTGTTACAATTGATGGGGAAGATGCTAAGGACTTAGACGATGCTGTTTATGTTGAAAAAATAGGGGAGAATTATAAACTAAGCGTTCATATAGCTGATGTTACAAACTATGTAAAACATGGAAGTAATTTAGATAAAGAGGCTTTTAAACGAGGAACTTCAATTTATTTAATAAATGAGGTTATTCCAATGCTTCCAAAGGAGTTATCAAATGATTTATGTTCTTTAAATCCAAACACAGATAAATTTACTTTAAGTTGTGAAATGATAATAGATTCTAAAGGAAAAGTTATAAGCTATGATATATTTGAAAGTATAATAAACACAAAATATAGATTGACTTATAATGAGGTTCAAGAAGTAATAGATGGAAACCCTAATAAGAAATATTTAGATATAGAAGAGATGCTTTTAAATATGAAATCTCTTGGGGAAATTTTAAAAGAGAAGAGAATTAAAAGAGGAGCTATAAACTTAGATTTTACGGAATGTAAAATAAAGTTATCAAATGATGGGGAAGTTTTAGATGTAGTTCCGTTTAACAGAAGTTTTTCTCACCAAATAATAGAAGAGTTTATGCTTGTTTGTAATGAAACAATAGGGGAGCATATGTTCTTTTTAAATTATCCATTTGTATATAGAATTCATGAAGAGCCAGATATGGAGAAGATAAATAATTTAGTTGATATTTTACACAATTTAAATTATAGTTTGAAAATTAAAGATAAGGTTTACTCAAATCAGCTTCAAAAAGTTTTGGATCATTTTAAGGGAATGGATGAGGAGATGTTTTTAAGTAAACTCATATTAAGAAGTATGGCCAAGGCAAAATATTATGAAAAGTGTAGTGGACACTTTGGACTTTCAACAAAATATTATTGTCATTTTACATCACCAATTAGAAGATATCCAGATTTAATCATACATAGAATAATAAAACTTGTTATAAATGGAAGGCTTACTGATAAATTAATTAAAAAACTCAAAGAGGAAGTTGTGGTTGCTAGTGAGAATTCTTCTTTAAGAGAGAGAAGTGCTGAAGAAATTGAAAGAGAAGTGTATGATATAAAGAAAGCTGAATTTATGAAAGATAAAATTGGGGAAGAATATTTAGGAATTATTTCATCTATTACAAGTTCAGGATTTTTTGTAGAACTTCCAAACACCATAAGAGGAATGGTACATGTTAAGGATTTAAAAGATGATATGTATTATTTTGATGATAAGAATTTATGTTTAATTGGGGAGAGTTCTAAAAATATATTTAAAATTGGAATGAAGGTTAATGTAAAAGTTGACAATGTAATACTTGATAATAGTGAGATTTATTTTGTTTTGTCATAGGAGGTAAAAAGTGAGCAGTAAAAAAGATTCTAATACTATTGCTAAAAACAAAAAGGCTTTTCACGATTATTTTATAGAGGAGAGTTATGAAGCTGGAATTGTTTTAGTTGGAACGGAAGTTAAATCCATACGTGGAGGAAAAGTAAACTTAAAAGATAGTTATGGAGTATTTAAAAATGGAGAGCTGTTTTTAATAAATATGCATATAAGTCCATATGAACAGGGAAATATATTTAATAGAGATCCACTTAGAGATAGAAAACTTCTTCTTCATAAAAAAGAGCTTTCAAAGCTTTTTGGAAAGAAGAATCAAGAAGGATATGCTTTAATTCCAACGAGTCTTTATTTAAAAAATGGAAGAATAAAGGTAAATTTAGCTTTAGCAAAAGGTAAGAAGAATTACGATAAGAGAGACTCAATGCTTGAAAAAGAACACAAACGAGATATTGCACGTGCTATGAAGGAAAAATATAGATAATTGTCAAAATGTATTTATTGAAAAATAATTTTCTAAGTGGTATACTTTGTTTTGAGTAAGTCGTTTATATGGGGGCGTATTTTGGTTTCGACGGGGATAACGGAGTTTCTAAATAGCGAGTAGAGTTTTCGTGAAGTCTCTTAAAAATTCACGGAAAAAAAGTAAACGACGAAAATTATCAATTACAAGCTGCTTAATTAAACGCAGCTTCATTCTGTCTATGAGTCCTACGGTGTAGATAAGAGTGTCAAATTTTAGTAGGGAAACGAGCCTTAGAAAGCTTTGACTAAGGAACGGAATTTATGAAGCTACTTTAAATAAATTTTGTTTATGGAAGTTATTTAAAGGAAATTAAAACATAAACTGCACTCGGAGAAGTTTAGGGATGACTGTCTTCGGACAGGGGTTCAACTCCCCTCGCCTCCACCAAAACATAAAAGGCATTAGCTTAATTAGCTAATGCCTTTATTATTTTAAATTTTCAATTGGTTTTATAACTTTACACAGAAGTTTATAGAGAGCATTTCCGTAAAATTTTTTAATAGGATTTATCCTAGCACTTTTAAAATAAACATTGTTTATTAAATCATTTTCCTCCCAATATTTTTTATCAATAGGAAAAATATTATTAGCCAAAGTTCTTTGAATATTATAAGTATAAATCTCTTTAAAACTTGGGGTATATCCAAACCCATTTAGGTTTACTGAGGTAATAAAATTTTTAATCTCTTCACGGGTAATTGGTTTATTAAAATTTCTTCCATTTCTTGAAACCCTTCCAGTTAAACAAACTCCCCATTGAATCATAACTTCTTTAATTGAGTTAAGAGTTGTTTTAATTCCAGATCCTTGAGTATTTGCAAGAAGAAGAGTTGGTTTTTGGTAAACTGGAGTTCTATGAAACCAACTACAAGTTCTATCGAAAAAGTTTTTTAAAATCCCACTCATATTATTTAAATAAACAGGAGTTCCTATTATTAATCCATCACATTGAAGTATTTTTTTCATAATTTCATTACAATTATCATTTATAAAGCAACCATCTTTTAAAATACAAACCTCACATCCTTTACAAAACTCTAAATTTTCTTTGTAAAGATTAACTATTTCCGTTTCAAAAATTTCATTTATTAAAATTTCTTCAATTGATTTTAAGAGATGATAAGTATTTTTCTTTCTTCCACTTCCATTTATAAGTAATATTTTTTTCATGAAATCCTCCTAAGATTAATTAACGATAAAGATTTTTAATATATAGATTCATGTATAAGTTTATTTTATTATAAATTTGTTATGATATTTAGGTTATTCATATTCTTAAAATAAGAGGGGAAACCTTTTACAAGTATAAATTAAAAAATTAGGACAACTAAATTTTTAGTTGTCTTTTTTATTTTTTGTTAATTGGTAATTATGAATATTAAATAAAAATGAATAAAAGAAACAAAAGTATCAATACTAATAAATGATTATTAAGAAATTTAAACTAAATTCATTTTACATAACTAAAACATGTTATGTTCCATAACTAAACCTATAAATGAACATACATTTATATTTCTAGAAAGATTGGGGGATTTAATTGGGTTAAAGTTGTTGATTTTAGATTGTTGAGATTTTAAGAAGGAGGAATAGTAATTGAGTAAAACTAATGAAAAATTTAAAAAATTATCGCTCTTTTTATGTTTCATTTTAATTTTTGATTTCTTAGTTTTAAATTTTGGAATAAAACCTAAAGAAGCAAAGGCAGCGATTATAGGTATAAGTGCAACGAGAGTTATTGATTATGATTTAAGAGTTCAAGATAATAGATTAGTGTTTGATTTTTCAAATTATTTAAGTGGAGATGAAAAAATAGAATCTTTTGTTTTAAAAGATGGTAATACTACTATTGATACTGTAGCTATTAATGAAAATAAAAAAGCATGGAGAGTTGAGCCGCATGTATTTATAGAAGGCAATAACTATGTTATTAATGCTGTAGCTAATATTGGAGGACAACAGAAAAAATTAGCGTATCAATTTTTTTACCATGATTATGAATTAAAGTATAGACCTATTATGGAATTTGATAGTAACAATAAACTTAAAATTACGTTTAAGAAAGAGTTTTTAGATTTGTTTAATGAAGAAGATAGTGTTAGATTACAAACATATCATGCTCCTCTTAATAGTACTGTTAAAATTAAAGATTTGAGATCAGCGAAAGTTTTTGATAAGGTTTCTAGATCTAATTTTGGAAATAATGGTGGTGATGCTTTCACTGTAACTATAGGGAATAATGTTTACAAATGGAAACTATTTACAGTAAATAAAAATAGTAGGATTGAATTTAATTTAATAGATTTTGAAGTTAAATCTGGAAAAATTAAAAATGGATTTAATACTGAAATAGAAGCAGTTATTAAAAATAATGATGTAACTCTTAAAAGTGGAGATAGGATTGATATTCAGGGGGTTCAAACCAATATTAAAAATTTAGGTGAAAAAACATTCACTTTTGCGAGAGAAATGTTTGTTAACTATGATTATAATGCAACATTAACTCCAACTAATGGAGGGAGGCGTCAGGGAATAATTTCTTCTTGTGTAACAAGAAGAATTCAGAAATTAAATTTTTCTTCAACTATGGTAGATTTACAAGATAGTGTAGATATAAATGTAGATTTAAGTAATATGTTTGGATTTCTTTCAAAAACAGATTCTAAAAATAAAATAACTATTTATGAATTAACAGATGATTTTACGAAGGGAACAAAATTTGGTGAAAAGACATCTGGAGTTATAAGAGGTATTAATTCAATAAATATTGGTACAAAAAAATTTAATAAAAATAAGGGATATATAGTAGAGTTAACTAATGGTACCAGTACAATATATTCTTCATTTGTATATACACCTATGGATATTGTAGTTCCATCTGGGGATATTAAAGAAACTTCAGCAAAAATAAAATGGACTAAGCCAACAGGATATACAGCTGCATCAGGACATAAGATCGATATATTTTTGAGAGATAAGCAAGGGAATAATAATTACTCTTCTATAGCTAATAAATCATTTACTCATGGAGGTAATATTAATTTAAATACATTAGATTCAGCAATTATTACTGGAATTGCACCAGGAACAAATTATGAAGTAAAGGTTGTTTTAAATAACCAAAATGGTTCTATTGTTAGTTATGGAGAGTTTATGACTAAACCATTTGTTTTAACAAAACCTATAGAAATTAAAGATAGTATTTATAATAATAGTGAGTGGAAAATAGCTCTTCCAAGAAGTAGAAAGGTTACAGTTGAATGGGATTTTGATCCTAATACTATAGAATTTTCACCTAATGATAAAGTGGAAATTTGGGTAAAGCCTAATACATCAAGTGATTTTTCTGGATATCCTAAAAATAAGTATAATAATCCATTATTTACTAAGACGGGAGATTTATCTTCAACAAAGAGTGCAGATATAACTATTCCAACTTGGTTATCGAATTTCCATGTTGATTTAATTTATACAATAGGTGGTAAAGAGATAATAACTAGAAAACCAAATAATGAAGAAGGAGAAGTTGCTTATAATAGACGTACAGTTAATGCTCAAGTTAATAAACCAGATTTAAATATTACAGAAATAACACAAACTAGTGCTAAAGTTGTGTGGAGTTATGATAAGGATGGTCCTACAGAAAAGAGTAAAAAGTATAAGCCTGAAGATGGTCATATAGTTAAAATTAACTTAAAAAAGATACCATCTAAAAATGATTATACAGTGGATGGTTTTACTGAAGATAATAAGGTTTTTTATAAGGTTCACGGTACTGATGGAGATATATTAAATTTTACAGATTTTAGGCTTGAAAATCTTGAAGTTGGTCAATGGTATAGGGTTAGACTTCAACATATATTACATCATGAAAGAGATAATGATGGTCAATATATTCTTGTTCAGGAATTCTATAATTTTAAAACAGAAGAATTTTCAATTTTAAATTTAAAAGCAGAACAAATAAGTCAGAGTCCGAAAGTAAGACTTACTTGGGGAACGAGTAGTGCTCCTCAATTTGGTGAAGGTCAATCTGAAGAAAATAGTGTGAAAGTATATTTGAAAGAAGGTAATACTTCAGAATATTCGGATACTCCGTTACAAAACGTTAGTATAAGTGGTCAAGAAGGAGAATTAACGAGAGAGTGTGAAATTGAACTGCCTAAATATAATACTTTATATAATGTTAAGCTTGAATACACGCTTGGAGAAAAAAAGATAGAAGAGATAACGATGGCAAGAGCAGATGGAAATATAAGAGTAAATATTAGTGGAATAACTAATAATCAAGCTGATGTTAATTGGGAATATCCACAGGGGTATGATAAAGATGCTAGAAAAAATGATAATATTATATTAACAGTTAAGAAAACGGCAGAAGATATGAAGAGTTCTACCTTACCAGTCAATGAAGTAATAGAAGTAAGTACTGAAACAAAACAGTTGAGAGGTCTACAAAATAATGGTAAATATGATGTTGAAGTAAAGTTTGTGAATAATGATACAGAAGTATCAAAAGTTAGTACAGCATTTAAAGCCACAAGTGAATTTCAAATAGTAGGGTTGGTTGCAACGGATGTAACTACAAATGAAGCTAAACTAAGTTGGAATCATTCAGGAAGTCATAATTTTGAAGAGAAGAAAGATAGATTGGATATATTTATAAAAGATATTACATTAAATCGAGAAGCTAGTAATGATATACAAAGTAATTATAAAAGGATAATAGAATATAATCATAAGAATGGAGCTGAATCTCGTATTAATGAAGAAAACATATTAATTAAATCTCAAGAACAAGATCATACTGAATTGTATAAACAGGATGTAGATTTAAGAAATACAAAAAAGACGAATCTTAAAAATTTAGAAATGAATAAAGAATATTCAATAAAATTGCAATATATGAATGATTCTGACGGAGAAAGTAGTAGTCAAAGTTTTGTACCTAAAGGAGAAGCGTTAGAAGTTACATTTAAAACAATGAATGCAAAATTTGATGCAACAGTATTTACGTCAAATCAAACAACGGCAACTTTTGGATGGGAGTATCCAAAAGGGTATACTTTACAACCAGAGGATAAAGTAGAGATATTTATTAAGGAAGATGTAGGAAATGATGTTGGATATAAGGATGCATTATTAACATTAATACACAGTGAAGAAGAGAATCCTGAATTAGGTAAATATAATTTATATGATGTAACCCGTGTTGATGTTTCAGGTCTTACTCCAGAGAAAAATTATAAGGCTAAGGTTAAGTTTTCTATGAATGGTGGTAATGAACCTAGCATAGAAACTGAAGTAAATATTTCAACAAAATCATTTAAAATAAAATCATTTACTATGGATAGCTATCAGGAGTATGATATATTAGTTAAATGGGAAATTGAACCAGAAAGTATGATGTTTAGCCCTGCAGATAAACTTGAAATATTTGTAAAAGTTGCAGAAGATGAGAAAATTAAAGGAAATACTAAAACAACAGAAGAAGGAACAATGCCTTCTGGATATCCAGAAAAACCTGCATATAAACTGACAATGGATCCTCAAGATCATTATGAAGGTAAAACTATTGCAGATACTTTTAGTGATTATGTTTTAGCAGAATCCCTTGGAGTAAAGCAAAAGATGATACTTGTTTATACCGTTGGAGGCAAGAAATTTTATTCAGAAGAACTTGAATTTATAAATACTATAAATCCAATAAAAGCTGAAGTAACTTCAGTTGATGAAACCAGAGCTTTAATTAGTATCACTGCACCAGATAACTATGAATTTGTTGAAGGAGATAAGCTTTTAGTTTATGCAAAAGATGAGTTTGTAGAAGGTGCAGAGATTGAAAGTGAGGATTTCTTAGTATTTGAAGGAGTTCAATCAGAAACTTTAAGTATACCTGATGATATGAAAATGATTGAGTTAAGCTATCTTTTACCAGAGGCTAAGTATGAAATTTTAGTTGCTCTTGATTTAGAAGATGGTACAGTTGAACCAGCAAAGCTTGAACTTACTACAACAGCACTTCCAGTTTCAGATATAAAGCTTGAATCATTAAAACATGATAGTGCTATAATATCTTGGAATTATGGAGAAAATGAAATCGACTTCTTTAAAGATGAGAATTCATATGATTCCACAGATAAGTTAATAATAGCCCATAAAGAAGCTGATGGAACAGCTATTCCAGATGATATTACTGCTATTAAAAAGCTTTCTCATGTAGAATATTTAGGAGAAGATATTAGAGGTGTTAAGGATGCTACTATAAAAGTTGAAGATACATCTAAAGATTATGATGTCGCTGTATGTTATGATCTTGGAGGTCTTTTATATAAGAAAAATTTCAAAGCATCATATCTATCTGTTAAAATAGATGAAGAATCTTTGACAGATAAAGGAGTTAAAATTAATTGGAAATATCCATCAAATATAACTTTTGGCGATGGAGATAAAACAGAAGTATTTGTAAGAAAGAAAGATGAAGCAAATTATTCAGAAGCTGCTGCATTTTCTTCAACAGGATCAGGAACTGTATCTTATACTTTTGAAAATTTAGAAGGTGGAACAGTATATATTGCAAAAGTTCAAATAACAAAAGAAGGATTACAAATAGATCCAGTTGAAGTAGAATTTGAAACTAAATCAGGTTTAGCAGAAGAAACAGTTATAGAAGAAATACAAGAAGAAATAGTTGGAACTGAAGCACAAGTTACTATACCAGGTTTAGAAAATTTAGAAGTTAAAAAAGATGAACTACAAGTTTCAATGGGAGATGAAGCTTATAAAGATTTTACAGTAAGATTGACTGAAGATGGAACAGGAGTTATAATTGAGCCAACAATACCTAAAAAGGTATATAAAAATATAGAAGTTACAATTCCATTAGAAGATGGAACAGTTCGTAAAATTGTTATTGCAGAATTTGTAACTCAACCAGAAAATGTTGGTCAAGATTGGTTAAGTAATGCTTATAAATTTGCGCTTGATAGATTCCCAGACGAAGGTGGATATAAGTATTGGTATGAAGAGAGAATAGAGAAAAAGACAATGAGTGGAGAATATTTCCTTATGAACTTACTATTTGGAGAAGATGAATTTACAAATAGAAACTTAGGAGATAAAGATCTTATAGCTGCATTATATCAAATAGTTGTTAATAGAGAGTATGATGAAGAAGGATTAAATTTCTGGATTGGAATTTATAATGAGAATTTAGGAAATGCTCAAGGAAATAAGAAGCTCGCTCAAGAAGTTCTTGTTGATAGAATGGTTCACGAACAAGAGTTTGGAAACCTTTGTGAAAAAATTGGAATATTCTGGACTAAAGCTCAGCAAGAAGCAGCAGGAGTTCCAATGTAATTTAAAGTAAGTGGTAAATTTTGTTTACCACTTATTTTTTTGTGTGGTAATATAATATTGAATTTTAAAAGGTAACTAGCTGGAGGGAAAAATATGAGTGTTTTAGTTACAGGTGGAGCTGGATATATTGGAAGTCATACTTGTGTTGAGCTTTTAAATGAAGGATATGAAGTTGTTGTAGTTGATAATTTGAGTAATTCAAGTAAAATTTCTTTAGATAGAGTTGAGAAACTTACAAATAAGAAACTTAAATTTTATGAAGTGGACCTACTTAATAAAGAAGGTTTAAGAGATGTATTTAAAAAAGAGAAAATTGATTCTGTAATACATTTTGCAGCACTAAAAGCTGTAGGAGAATCAGTAAAAGAACCTTTAAAATATTATCACAATAACATAGCAGGGACTCTTGTTTTATGCGAGGTTATGAAAGAGTTTAATGTTAAAAATATTGTTTTTAGTTCTTCTGCAACCGTTTATGGAGATCCTAAAATTATTCCAATAACAGAAGAGTGTGAAAAAGGAGAAATAACAAATCCATATGGTCAAACTAAAGCCATGATGGAACAAATTTTAATTGATATAAATAAAGCTGACAAGGATTTTAGTGTGGTTTTACTTAGATATTTTAATCCAGTTGGAGCTCATGAAAGTGGGGAAATTGGAGAAGATCCAAAGGGAATTCCAAATAATCTTATGCCTTATATTTCTCAAGTTGCTGTTGGGAAATTAAAATCTTTAAGTGTATTTGGAAATGACTATAATACAAAAGATGGTACTGGAGTTAGAGATTATATACATGTGGTTGATTTGTCCATTGGTCATATAAAAGCTCTTAAAAAACTTGAAAGAGAAAGGGGAGTTTTTATATATAATCTTGGAACTGGAGTTGGATATAGTGTTTTAGATATGATTAAGGCTTTTGAGAGGGCATCTAATACTAAAATAAATTATGAGTTTAAAGAAAGAAGAGGAGGAGATATTGCTTGCTGTTATGCAGATCCTTCTAAGGCACAAAGAGAACTTAATTTTAAAGCAATAAGAGATTTAAATAAAATGTGTGAAGATACCTGGAGATGGCAAACAAAAAATCCTAATGGATATGAAAAATAAAATTTAAATAGGGGTAAAGTGATTTACTCCTATTTATTTTTATACATTTAAAAACGATTACATTAAAAAATTATACAAATTTGTGAATTTACATCTTTTAATATTTAACATAAGGTTATAAAATTATTCTTAGTGTGAGTTTTAAAACCCTATTTGAGATTATGGATTTATAAAATTTATATAGGAAAATTATGGTTATTATAATAAAACTAAAAATTTAAAAGGAGAATATTAAAAATGATAGAAGATAGAAGAAAGATAACTTCCTTGTCATTACTTTTAATGACTTTTTCAGCGGTGTTTTCTTTCCCTAACATAATTAATAATAGTATACAAATCGGACTTAGAACAATACCTGCATTTTTGTTTGGTTCTATATTTTACTTTTTGCCCTTTGCTCTTATGGTAGGTGAATTTGCATCAGCAAATTCTGAGAGTGAATCTGGAATACACAGTTGGATTAGAAATTCTTTGGGAGAAAAATGGGCATTTTTAGGAGCTTGGTCTTATTTTTTTGTTAATATGCTTTTTTCAATATCTTTAGTTCCTAGTACTTTAATTTATACATCTTATACTTTCTTTGGAGGAAACATATTTACAGGAAACAAGGGGACTTTAGTTATATCAATTTTAAGTGTTATTGTTTTTTGGATAATAACTTATATTGGAATGAAGGGTATAAGCTGGATGTCAAAGGTTACAAATGTTGCTGGGGTTGCAAAAATATTTATGGGAATAGGTTTAATTATCTTAGCTTTTGTAATTGTATATGGTTTTAAAAATCCTCCTGCTCAAGAGTTTACTTATGAAAATATAACTCCTAATATTAATTGGACGTTTTTTATGACTATGGCATGGATACTTCAAGCTTTTGCAGGGAATGAAAGTATTGGAGTTTATGTAACTAATGTTAAGGGAGGAAATAGGTTTTTTATAAGAACCATGATAATCTCTACAATTGTAATTGGTGGGCTTTATGTTTTAGGATGTATTGCTGTGGGATTTATAGTACCAGAAGAGGTGCTTTCTAATAATTTTTCAAATGGTATATATGATGTGTTTTCAATTTTAGGTGGTCACTTTGGAGTTAGTAAACGAATTATAACTAGAATAGTTGGTCTTATTTTAATGTTATCAAATTTAGGATCTCTTGTTATTTGGTCAACGATTCCTGTTAAGGTTTTATTTTCTGAAATTCCTGAAGGGATTTTTGGGAAGTGGATTACTAAAACAAATAAAGAGGGAAATCCTAAGAATGCGTTAATTGTACAAGCTACTGTTGCTACAATATTTTTATTAATTCCTGCTTTTGGAATAGGATCATTAGATAATTTCTTAGAAACTCTTATAAATATGACAGCGTCAACTACATTAATACCAACGCTTTTTTTAATTATAGCTTACATTGTTTTAAGATATAAAAAAGATGATATGAAAAGAAGCTTTAAAATGGGAAGTAGAAATTTTGGAATATTTGTAGGAGTAGTAATGCTTTTATTATTCTTGTTTGTATTCTTTATGTCAACAGTTCCAGATCCAGCCTTAATTATTCAATCATTAAATGGAACACTTCCAGAAGGGGAGGGAAATCCAATTTTAATATTTTTATATAATGTTTCGGGACTTGTTATATTTTTAGGTTTTGCTCTTGTATGCTGGAATAGACATATGAGGAAACTTTAAGATAAATAGGAATTTTAAAATTAAAATTTGGGAACACTTTATAAAAGAGAGTTAAAAATTTTATGGAAATTTTAATCATGTCTTAAATAGAAATGATTTAATAAGGAGAAATAAAAGAAGTGTTAAGAAGGGCGGCTATACAAGATTTAAAAAAGATAATGTATCTTGTTGAAGATGTAGTACAAGAAATGAAAGAACAAGGGAGTGATCAATATGATTACTCCTATCCAACTGAGGAGCATTTCCGTGAAGATATTGAAAATGGGCATCTATATATTAGAAGTATTGGCACAAATTTAGCAGGGATAATTTCTATAAATAATGAAGAGGTTGGATTTGATTCAAATCTTCCTTGGACTAAAACAACTCCATGTACATCTTTTCATAGATTGATTGTAAATAAAGCTTATAGGAGAAATGGTGTAGGAAAAGAACTTATTTTACTTGCAGAAGATATTTCAAGAAGACATAGATTAAATTATGTAAAAGGAGATACATATGAAATCAATGAAGGAATGATTTCTTTGTTTAAAAAACTTAATTATAGATTTGTGGGAGAATTTAGAAGAGAAAATAAGAAGCATCCCTTTTATTGTTACGAAAAACTTTTATAATAAACATTTAGCTATTTTTAGTAGAGTTTTGTTGTGATAAAATAAAGAAAAGGAGGGAGAAGATGAAATTACCAGTAGTATTATTGATATTAATATTGCTTTTAATCTTTAGTGATATTTTAATTAAAATGATTAAAGAGAAGAAAGTAACTAAAACCTTAAAACAAAGACCTATATCTAAGGAGTATAGAATTACTTCGGAAAATGAAAAAAACATATTAATAGATGTTTTAGATACGGATGTTAAGATTTTAGAAGACAAAGATATAGATGAAATTTATATTAAAATGGATTATTTATATAAAGAAGCATACTATAAGGTTTTTTATGATGATTTTAATATTAAAATTCTTAGAGATAGTATAGAAGATTATAAAAAAGTTGGTCATAGTGGAAGAATATTAATTAAGATTCCTGAAAAATGCAGCGTGTCTTCTCTCAATCTTTCTTTAGTAAATGGAGATGTTGAAATATACGATAGTAAAATTTTTAATGTTAAAATTCTCTCTCATACAGGAAGTATTAAGGTTGAAACTTTAAAAAGCAACCATATTTCTTTTGAAAAATATAAGGGAGATATTTATTTAAGTAATGTGGATTGTGAAACTTTAAACATGAACATTAAAGAAGGAAATGGAGATTTTGGAGATGTTTATGGAGAAAGTATACATGTAAAAGTGTTAAATGGAGATTTCTCTTTTGGAAATGTTTCTAGAGAAGAATATGAAATAAATGATTTGAAAATAGATGTTCAAAATGGTAGGGAAATTTTAAATGTTAAAAGTAGAAGGTAGCTTTAATGCTACCTTTTTATTTTTAAATAAATGATAAATAATATCAGATGAAAATTATTATTTAATAAATAAATATTTAGTTGTATAATAAGATTAAGATAAATTTTTAGGAGGTATGCCATGAAAATATTAGTTGTTTTGGCCCATCCACATTTAGAGCATTCAAGAATAAATAAAGGATGGAAAGAGAGAATACTAAAGGAAGATAATATTACGGTTTTAGATTTGTATGAGATTTATAAAGATAAGGAAATTGATGTTGAAGAGGAACAAAAAAATTTAGTTGAGCACGATAGAATAGTTTTTCAATTTCCAATTCATTGGTACTCAAGTCCAATACTTTTAAAGAAATATATAGACTCAATTTTAACTTATGGATTTGCTTTTGGTGAAGGAGGAGACAAGTTAGAAAATAAAGAGTTTTTACTTGCGGTCTCAACAGGTGGAGAGGAAGAAACATATAGAGCTGGTGGATATAATAATTACACAATGAGTGAAATTTTAAGACCATTTCAAGCTATATCAAATTTTGTTAGAATGAAATTTCTTCCAACATTTGTTCTTCATGGAGCTGTTAATAAAAGTGATGAGCAAATAAAAGAGAGTAGCGAAAATTATGTAAATCACATTAATAGAGATTTTTCAAATAAAAAATATTAAGACAATGGAGAAAATTTATGGAAAATAAATTGATAAAGCTTAGTAATGGCGTTGATATACCTGTTTTAGGTTTTGGGACTTATAAAATGAAAAATGGAGAAGAAACTTTTGAAAGTGTTTCTTATGCTTTAGAAGTTGGATATCGTCATATTGACACTGCTAAAATATATGAAAATGAAGAAAGTGTTGGAGAAGCTATTAATAAAAGTGGTATTAATAGAGAAGAGATATTTTTAACAACTAAAGTTTGGAACACAGATAGAGGATATGACAACACTTTAAAAGCATTTGAAACCTCACTTAAAAAACTTAATACAGATTATGTAGATTTATATTTAATTCATTGGCCCAAGGATTTAAACGTAGAAACTTGGAGAGCTTTAGAGAGGCTTTATAAAGAAAAGAAAGTAAGGGCAATAGGAGTTAGTAATTTTAAAGAGCATCATTTAGAGGAAATATTTAAAAATTGTGAAATTACTCCTATGATAAATCAAGTTGAATTTCATCCAGAACTTACTCAACCAGAACTTCATGAATTTTGTAAATCAAGAAATATAGTTCTTGAAGCGTGGTCTCCTCTTATGAGAGGTAAAATATTTTCTATAGATTTATTAAGAGAGTTAAGTGAAATTTATAATAAAACTATTCCTCAAATAGTTTTAAGATGGAACATACAACTTGGA
>JAGHEJ010000006.1 GCA_017889345.1 Clostridiales bacterium
ACATACTAGGATTTGAGAAATTAGATGACCTTGAACACGTTGATTTATATAAAAATTTTTGGGGAAGAAGAAAAGTAAAGCCAGTACGTTTTGATTTAAAGTGTGATTGTTATTACATAGCATATGTGCCAAAATCAGTGAAATTAAAATCAATATTTGGAATAAAAATTGAGGAAGTTAAAGACTTAAAAGAACTTGACCAATATCAAGAGTATCTTGGACAATTTGATGATTAGTAGTTTTGTAAAATTTTTAATCTTAGATAAAATTATTAAATTTATTGGAGGAATTATATGGAAATTTTTGATATTCAAGAGGTATATGAAAATTATAATTATTCAAAAGAAAGAGATGAAGAAGATGAATAAGTTAACAGAATTAAGTAAAGAAGTATCGTATGCACTTCGTCATGCGCCATGGGAATATGAATTGGAAATGGATAAAGAAGGATGGGTATCAATAAAACAATTATTAGAATCTTTGATGAATAACAATAAATGGAAAAATATTTCTGAGAATGATTTGTATAAAATGATTGAAACTTCAGAAAGAAAGAGACATGAAATTTTAGATGGAAAAATTAGAGCATATTATGGACATTCTGTACCGATAAAAATTGTGAAAGAGGAAAAAGAACCACCTGAAATTTTATATCATGGAACAGCTAGAAGATTTTTAAACTCTATAAGAGAAAATGGATTATTACCTAAAGATAGACAATATGTTCATTTATCACAAGATATTGAAATGGCATATGTTGTTGGAATGAGACGTGATATAAAACCTTGCATACTTAAAATTAATGCAAAAACAGCATGGAAAGATGGTATAAAATTTTACCATGGAAATGAAAAAGTTTGGTTAGTTGATGAAATACCAAGTAAGTATATTGATGAATTTTAAAAGCTAGTATGTTTAAGAACTACTAGCTTTTTATTTTATACAAAAATCTATTGAAATAATTTATTATGATGTAAAATGAAGAAGAATAAGAAAACGTTATATAAAAATTCTAGAATAGATAACTTAATACTATTTGGAATCACTATTAAATTTAAAGGGATTTATGGATTTAATATTTTTCAAACAATATTAAATAGGAGACGAGTATATTATGGATTATTTACTAGAAAATGTAATGTTTATTGAAAGTAAGAAAAATGAAAATAGTAAGTGGGATATTATTGAGAATAAAATGAATTTTAAATTTCCTCAAGATTATAAAGAGTTTATTGATATTTATGGTGAGGGTGGAATTAATGGATTTTTATGGATATTATCACCATTTTCAAAATATAATCACTTAAATTTAGTAAATAAATTTCATGAAATGAAGAATGCCTATGATTATATGAAAAATGAAGATTCAGAGCAATTCTTTTTAAACTTTTATGAAGGTGAGTATGGAATTTTTCCATGGGCAGTTACAGATAATGGAGATGAATTGTATTGGAATGTAAAAGAAGATGGGATAGAAATTATAATCTATGCTTCTAGGTATTCAGATATAGAAGTATTTAATATGAGTACCACTGAGTTTTTGTATAAACTATTAAGTAAAGATTTAATTTGTTTGATTTTTCCAGATGATTTTTTGATTGATAGTAATTATTATGAATTATAATAATGTTTTATAAAAGAGAAAAGACTAGCTATACAAAATTTTTAAAGGAGATAAGTTGTAATGAGAGATACAAGGTGTAAAAGAGAAGTTGTAGAAAAAGAGTTGAACTATAAAATTCAAGAAGTGGAGTCTGATTTTAAAGGCATTAATAATTTTTTTGAAAAATATAAAGGATGTACGAAAGAAGAAATGTCTAAAATAGAAACTTTTCATGTCATAAATAGAACTTTTAATAGTATTATTGAATCTAAACTTAAAATTATAAGTTACAAATATACTTTAGGTTTTGATTTATCTGAATTACATAAAGAATATTTGGAACTTATAGAGCAGATAGATAATGTTGAATCTATAACTAGTTTTTTTCCTTTTAATATAATTGCACTTGGTATATTATTTGAAGATGGCATAGAAAGTTTTGAAAAGTTAATTGCTTTAATGGATAAAAGAGAAAAACATGATCTTTTATTTGATTATCTTATTAATGGTTGTGGACTTAAGAGAGAATTTAATTCTGATATATTTGTGGATAGAGATTTTAAATTTTCAAAGGAACTTATAGAATTAGCACAAAAAGATAGAGAACAAGCTTCAAAAAAATTAGTACATCATGTAAAAACATATTGGAATGAGCCTATAGAAGATGATTATAAGGGTTATTGGCTTTGGGTATATGCAGCTATCTCAAAGATGTTTAAATTAGATGATAGTAAGCTTAAAGATTACCCAGATTATCCATACGAACTTGCTCATTACAAAAATGAAATGGAATTTACTACAGAAAAGATGCTTGATTTTCCAAAAGAAACTTATAAGAAGGGAATTCCAGAATATAAAAGGCTTGAAAAAATTATACCAGTAAAATTTCATGAAATAACAAATAATCTTTTAGTTGATTTTAAAACACTTAGTGATGAAGATTTTTATTATGATTATGGACTTATTGATTGGATAGATTATGATGATTATATTGAACAAAAGAAAAGACCTGAATTACTTGGGAGGGTTTTAATTCGTTTGTTATCAAAAGAGAATTATATATTAGCGTTTGAGGTTGATGAATTTGATAGACTTGAAGATATTGATGAATATAAAAACTTTTGGGGAAGAAAGAAAATAAAGCCAGTGTGTTTTTCAATGAATGAAGATTGTTACTATATAGCATATATACCAAAGTCTTCAAAGATTAAATCAATATTTAACATAGATATTATAGATGTTGAAGATATCGAAGATTTTGAAGGGTATGAAGAATATTTTGAATAATTTGATGAGAAAAACTATGTTATAATAAATAAAAAGGGAGCGGTTTATGGAATTAGACAAGTGGGAACTGTGGGAAAATTTAACTCTAAGTAATGACTTTATGTTTTCAAAAGTTATGAGAGATAAAGAGATTTGTAGAGAAACTCTTGAAATTCTTTTGGACAAAAAGATTGGTGAGATAACTTATATAGATAATCAGAAAACTATTGATATAAATTACGATGCTAAAAGCGTAAGACTAGACGTTTATGTTGAAGATGAAAATAGAATTTATAATATAGAAATGCAAGTAGTAAATAAAAAAGACTTAGCTAAAAGAAGTAGATATTATCAAGGTATGATAGATTTAAACGCAATAGAAAAAGGAGAAATTTATAGAGATTTAAAGGAAAGTATTGTTATATTTATCTGTAAATTTGATCCATTTGGAGAAGGATTATCTAAGTATACTTTTGAGAATATTTGTAATGAAAACAAGGAATTATACTTAAAAGATGGAACAAGTAAAGTATTTTTCAATACGAAAGATTATTATAAAGAAAGAAGTGAAGATACTAAATCATTTTTAGAATATATTGAGAAAGAAAAGTTAAATGAAAACAATTTTGTAAAAAAGATAGAACAAAAGATAAGAAATATTAAAGAGAATAAGGAATGGAGGGCGGAGTTCATGACACTTTTAATGAGAGAACAAGAAATAGCTAGAGATAACTTTGAAAAGGGAAAGTTGGAAGGAATGGCTGAAGGAGTAGTCAAAGGAAGAGAAGAAGGAATAGCTGAAGGTGTTGTTAGAGGAATTAAAAATTTAATTGATAGTTTTAAAGAACTAGGAATTGATGAAAAAATAATTTTGCAAAAATTAACTGAGAAATATAACTTAACAAAAGAAGAAGCTGAAAAATATTTGAAATAATATATTTTAAAAATGAAGAGATGCAAATTGCATCTCTTTTATTTTATCAACTAAACAATTTACTCAATACAACATGTCATGTAAAATGAAGAGAGAGGAGAAAACGTTATATGAATTTTTGAAGGAGAGATAAGTTTTAATGAGAGATACAAGGTGTAAAAGAGAAGTTGTAGAAGAAGGGTTAAATTATTTAATTGGACGAATAAACTCCAATTTTGAAAATATTGAAAAATTTAAAAAGTGTACAGAAGAAGACGTTTCATCAGTATTAGATATAAATTTTAGTAGTATTATTAAATCTAAACTTAAAATTATAAGTTACAAATATACTTTAGGTTTTGATTTATCCGAATTACATAAAGAATATTTGGAACTTATAGGGCAGATAGATAATGTTGAATCTATAGGTGTTTTTTTTCCGTCTAATATAATTGCACTTGGTATATTATTTGAAGATGGTATAGGAAAATTTGAAAAGTTAATTACTTTAATGGATAAGAAAGAATATCACGATCTTTTGTTTGATTATCTTATTAATGGTTGTGGACT
>JAGHEJ010000074.1 GCA_017889345.1 Clostridiales bacterium
ATCTTGTACCATACGAACAAGAGAATCATAAACAGATGCATCCCCATGAGGATGAAAGTTTGCTAAAACATCCCCAACAATTTTAGCACTTTTTCTATTTGGCTTATCAGGATATAAAGACAAACTATGCATTGAATATAAAATTCTTCTATGTACTGGTTTTAAACCATCTCTAATATCAGGTAGTGCTCTTCCTACAATTACGCTCATGGAATATTCCATATAGCATTTTTTCATTTCACTACTTATATCAACTGGTAATATTCTCCCCTGATTATTTTCCATAGTTCCTCCTTTTAGATGTCTAAGTTCATGACGCTTCTAGCATTATTTTGTATAAAATCTCTTCTAGGTTCTACCTTATCTCCCATTAAAATTGAAAAAATTTCATCAGCATAACTTGCATGCTCTATAGTTACTCTCATTAATGTTCTCGTTTCTGGATTCATTGTTGTTTCCCAAAGTTGACTAGGATTCATTTCCCCAAGACCTTTATACCTTTGAACCATTACGTTATCTTTTCCAATTTCTTCAAGTTTTTTGTTAAGCTCTTCTTCAACATAACAATAATACTCATTTTTTCCTTTAGTAATTTTATATAATGGTGGTCTTGCAATATAAACATACCCTTCTTCTATTACTTTTGGAATATATCTATATAAAAATGTAAGAAGAAGCGTCCTTATGTGAGATCCATCAACGTCAGCGTCAGTCATAATTATAATTCTATGATATCTAATTTTTTCAATGTCAAAATCCTCTCCAATACCACATCCAAAAGCAGTAACCATACATTTTATAGAATCTGAACTTAATATTTTATACATTCTCTGTTTTTCAACATTCATAATTTTACCTCTCAAAGGTAAAATAGCTTGAAATTTTCTATCTCTTCCTTGTTTTGCAGATCCTCCTGCAGAATCTCCCTCAACTATATAAATTTCGCATTCCTCTGGATTTTTAGATGAACAATCAGCAAGTTTTCCTGGAAGTGATGTCCTATCTAGAATAGATTTTCTTGTAGTTTCACGTGCTTTTTTTGCAGCTTCACGAGCCTTAGCCGCAAGAATTGCCTTATCGCATATTGTTTTACCTATATTAGGATTTTCATTTAAAAATTCTGAAAATTCATTAAAAAATAAATTATCAACAATTCCTCTAATTTCACTATTACCAAGTTTAGTTTTTGTTTGACCTTCAAATTGAGGGTTTGGTATTTTAACAGATAAAACGCATACAAGTCCTTCTCTTATATCTTCACCTGTTAAACTTTTAATTTGATCTTTTCCCTCTTTTATGTAATTAAACTTCTTAGCATAATCATTTACACACCTTGTAAGAGCAGTTTTAAATCCAATTAAATGAGTGCCCCCTTCTTGAGTATAAATATTATTTACATAAGTTAATATATTTTCATTGTAAGTATCTGTATACTGTATAGCAATTTGAATATCTACATCATTCTTATTTGTTTCAAAATATATTATCTCATCAAACAAACTTTGTTTTCCTTGGTTTATATGAGTTATAAATTCTTTTATTCCACCCTCATAATAAAACTCTTCATTTTTGCCATTTCTTAAATCTTCTAAAATTATTTTTATACCTGCATTTAAAAAAGCAAGTTCTCTAAATCTTTGACTTAAAATTTCAAAATCAAATTCTAAAGTATCCTTAAATATTTCTCCATCTGGTAAAAAATACGTTTCTGTTCCAGTTTCATTTGTTGTTCCAATAGTTTGAATTGGTGATTTTGGTTTCCCTCTTTCATACTCTTGAAAATAAATATTTCCTTCTCTTTTAACTGTTACAGAACACTTTTTAGATAAAGCATTTACAACAGAAGCACCAACTCCATGAAGTCCTCCTGAAATTTTATATCCATTTCCATTAAATTTACCACCAGCATGAAGAACCGTCATAATAACTTCTAGTGCAGATTTTTTCAATTTTGGATGTTCTCCCACAGGTATACCTCTACCATTATCTGAAACAACAACAGAATTATCCTCATTTATTTTTACATTCACTTCAGTACAAAATCCAGCTAAAGCTTCATCTATACTATTATCTATAATTTCATAAACCAAGTGATGAAGTCCTTTTTTGGAGGTATTTCCGATATACATCCCTGGTCTTTTTCTAACAGCCTCAAGTCCTTCCAAAACCTCTATTTGACTTTCATCATATCGATTTTTTTGTTCTTCTTTCAAGCAAAATCCTCCATCACTTTAAATTTTAATCTTCTTTCTCACAAATACGTTTTATTAATGTACTTGAAGAAATTGGAGATAAAAATATTTTACTATTCTTATCAATCTCAGTTAATATAACAGACTTTTCAATTCCTTTACTTAAATTACTTACAAATCCATCCTCATCTGAAATTTTTAAAAAATCATTACTATCCTTACATTCACAGTTAAAAGTAGTATTTATAGAAAATATACCTATTACATCTTTAAGTCTAACACTTGTTTCTGATCCTAATTGTAAGTACATAATAAAATCCCCTTATAAAACCATTCCATTTTTAATATTAAATATACTATAGTCCTTTGAAATACACTCCGTTATATCTGTACCTGTTATAAATGTTTGTATGTTTTCAATAAAGTTTAATACAAAATTTCTTCGACTTTTATCAAGTTCTGATAAAATATCATCAAGTAAAAGAACTGGATATTCACCAGTAAACTTTTTAATCATTTCAACTATAGCTAACTTTATTGATATAGTAGCGCTTCTTTGTTGTCCTTGAGATGAATAATTAAATATTTGTCTTTCGTTTAAATAAACTCCAAAATCATCTCTATGTATCCCTATAGTTGAAAATCTCTTTATTTTATCATTTTTTCTATTTCTCTTAAGTATATCAAAAATTTCATTTCTTATATCAATATTTTCTTCTAAATCATTACATTCTAAATTTAAAAAAGTTTTATATGCAATTTTTAACTTTTCATTGAAATTAGATATTTTGTCATGTAATTCACAAGAAAATCTATTTAAATATTTTATATAATTAACTCTCTTTCTTATTATAAATTCGCTAAATGTAGCTATTTGATGATCATAAACATCTAAAAGAGTATCATCTATTGTTTCGTTTTTTAATAATATATTTTTCATATTTAAAATTTTATTGTAACTAATAATATACTTTAAATATTTATTATCCAACTGAGAAATACTCATATCCAAAAACTTTCTCCTAATAATAGGAGATTCCTTTATTATTTTCAAATCTTCAGGAGAAAACATAACAACTTTTATATATCCAATAAAATCTGAAATTTTTTGTACTTTAAAATTACTAAATGATATAAATTTTTTACCATCACTATTTAAAACAATATTAGTTTCTATATCTTTTAAATTATCTTTCTTACCTTTTATTTCTATTGTAAATCTATCTTCACCAAATCTTATTAAATCATTTATTCTATTTGTTCTATGAGATTTTAATAAAGAGCAAAAAAATATACTTTCTAGTATATTTGTTTTTCCTTGTGCATTTTTACCAATAAATATATTTAATTTAGGGTTAAAATTAATTATTAACTCATTATAATTTCTAAAGTTTTTTAAATATAAACTACTTAAATACATTCTATCATCCTTTAAAAATTAAACAACAAATCTAACAGGAAGAACCATATATTTTGAACTTTCATTTTTATCACTTTTAATAACACAAGGAGTTATATTGTTATTAAATTCAAGTTTTATATTATCATCTTCAATAGCTTTAACTGCATCCATTAAATACCTTGAATTAAAAGCTATATCAAGATCCATACCAACTTTCTTAATATATATCTCTTCTTTTAGTTGTCCAAATTGAGAATTAGATTTAAGTATGAGTTTGTCATTTCTAATTTCAAGTTTAACTAAGTTTGTATTTTTGTCCTTAGTAAGTAATGTTGATCTCTCAAGTCCATTTATAAATTCATGTTTGGATAAAACAATAGAGATTTTGTTCTCCTTAGGTATTATTGTTTCATATTTTATAAAATCTCCCTGAAGAAGTCTTAAAATAATTTTATCATTATTAATATTTAACAATATAAAATTATTTGTAAGGTATATATCTATAAGATCATCTGTTTCTTTTAAAATCTTATTTATTTCATTTAAAGTTTTAGCTGGAACTATAATATTAACATCACAATTATTATCTACAATTTCACTTTTCAAAGCAAGTCTAAAACCATCTAAAGCCACAAAAGTTAAAATATTATCTTTAATATTAATAGAAACTCCCGTTATAATCCCTTTTGATTCATCAAAAGATGCAGAAAATGTTGTACTTTTTATCATGTGTTTAAAAACATTTTGTTTTAAAGAAATTTTATTACCTAAATTAATCTCAGGTATTTGAGGATATTCTTCTTTATAAAGATTAACTAAACTAAATTCTGTATTTCCACTTGAAATGATAATGTTATTTTCTTCGTTATTATCTTCTCTTATTTCAATCCTATCATCAGGTAGTCTTTTTATAATTTCACCAAAAAGTCTTGAATCTAAAAGCAATGTTCCTTCTTCAATAATTTCAGCAAAAACCTTTGTTTCAATGGATAAATCTGTATCCATACCAATCATTGTTAAATTATTATCACATATTTGCATAAATATACAACTAAAGATTTGTGAGTTTGATTTATTTGTAATTGCTCTTTGAACAATATTAATTTTTTCAACTAGTTCTGTTTTATTGCAATAAAATTTCATATAAACACTTCCTTAAAAAATATTTTTTAATATAAATAGTATTTTAATAATATTAGTAATAAGTGGTGTTAATTTTGTTGAAAACTTTAAAAGGTAAGAAATATGAAATACCTATTAAAAAAATATTGTTAATAAATCAATTATAAAAACAATATTTTTCAAGATATTTTAGCTATTAAATTTTTAAAATAATATTTTTAAACAAAAAAAAAATAATAGTTATTAACAAAATATGAAAATTATCTATTATTTAATATCTTATTTGATAATTCAGTAATTGTATTATTAAACTCTTGATCTGATTCAATTTTATTTAAAATTTTCTCATAAGCATGAATAACTGTTGTGTGGTCCCTACCACCAAAATTTTCTCCTATTTTTGGAAGAGATAAATCGGTTAATTTTCTACATAAATACATTGCTATTTGTCTGGGAAAAGCTATATTTTGAGTTCTTCTTTGAGATTTAAGCATTTCAATATCTAAGTCATAATAGTTTGCTATTGTTTCTTGAATATATTCTATTGTTATTGTTTTAGAGTTTTTAGTATTTATAAGATCTTTTAATGCCTCTTTTGCAATATCTAAGGAAACTGCACTATTAGTTAAATTTGTATAAGCAACAACTCTAAGCAATGCTCCTTCAAGTTCACGAATATTAGATTTTATCTTAGTTGCAATATAAATTAATACTTCGTTTGGTATATCTAATTTATCAACATCAGCTTTTTTCCTAAGTATTGCGATTCTTGTTTCATAATCAGGTGGCTGAATATCAGCTATAAGTCCCCACTCAAATCTTGAACAAAGTCTTTCTTCAAGAGTTTTAATTTCTTTAGGAGGTCTATCGCTGGATAAAATAATTTGTTTATTTGATTCATGAAGAGCATTAAAAGTATGAAAAAATTCTTCTTGAGTACGCTCCTTTCCAGCAATAAACTGAACATCATCTATGAGAAGAACATCTACATTTCTATACTTGTTTCTAAATTCAATATTTTTGTCATCTTTTATGGCACTTATTAGTTCATTTATAAACTTTTCAGAAGTTACATAAACAACTTTTAGATCATTATTATTATGATTTATTAAATGCCCTATAGCGTGCATTAAATGGGTTTTTCCAAGACCAACTCCACCATAAATAAACAAAGGATTATAAGCCTTAGAAGGAGATTCAGCAACTGCTAAAGATGCAGCATGAGCAAATCTATTACTATTTCCAACTACAAAGGACTCAAAAGTATATTTTGAATTTAAATTAGAATTCGCACTAAATTTGTATCCATCATTTTTAGTAGGATTAATAATTTGTTTTTTAGTAGTAAGTTTAGGTGAATTTTCTTTAAAATCACTTTTTAACATGACTTTAATTTTGTAATTTTTATTTGTTAAAGAGTATGTTATTTTATTTAAAGTATCTAAATATCTAAGGTTAATAGTTTCAAGTATCAAAGAGTTATTACATCCAATAATAAGTTTAGATTCAGATATGAATAGAATTTCAATATCAGAAAACCAAGTATTAAAGCTTATATCAGATATTGTTTTTTTTAGTTCAGACAAAATATCAATCCATAAATCTTTATAATTAGATTCCACGATAATTACCTCCAAAGAATTACAATTTTAAAAATAAACAAATTAACATTAATTTATAAACAGATATTTATTTTTATTATATAGAAAAATTATTAATGTTGAAAAAGGTTAAAATATATAAAACATTAATAACAATACACAGATAACAATATAAGCAAAACACCGATAAACACTAGAAAAATATAACATATAAACAGATATATAAACAAAAAAAATAAATGTTAGTTATTTTGTTGATATTTTTAAAAGTTATCAACAAGTGTAAAAACATAATATCACAAGAAATGTTAAATATCCAATAAAATTTGCAATTGTAAAAATATAGTAAAAACTACAAAATTTTTAATATTGACAGTAAAAATTTAAAAATATATAATAAATAATATTAGAAATTTTATTTAGAATGGGGTGGTTACATGTTCATGACGTATCAGCCAAAAAAGAGACAAAGAAAAAAGGAGCACGGATTTAGAAAGAGAATGAAGACTGCTTCTGGAAGAGCTGTTATAAAGAGAAGAAGACAAAAAGGTAGAAAGAGATTAACTTATTAATTAAAGAGGCACTTATTATTTTAGGTAATGTGCCTCTTTAAACTTGTAAAGGAGTTATTTTAAATTAAGTTATTATATGAAAGTATACAAAATACATAAAAATTCTGACTTTAGAATTGTTTATAACAAAGGAAAATCGTTTTCAAATAGTTTGTTTATAATGTATATATATAGAAATAAAAAAAATATAGATAGAAATAGACTTGGAATTAGTGTAAGTAAAAAAGTTGGAAAAAGCGTAACAAGAAATAGAGTAAGAAGACTTGTTTATGAAGTATATAGATTAAATTTAAAAGTTTTGAAAAATGGATATGATATAGTATTTATTGCAAGAAGTAATGCAAAAGATAAATTATATTGTGAAGTTGAAAAGAGTGTAAAGAATTTACTTAAAAAGGGTTCTATTGTAAATGAAGTTAAATAATATTTTTATAAAAATAATAAAAATATATCAAAAGCATATTTCTCCTTTATCTATGCCTAAATGTAGATTTTATCCTACATGTTCTAATTATGGTATACAAGCTTATAGGAAATATAATTTTTTAAAAGCTACAATTCTTGTAACATTTAGGATATTAAGATGTAATCCCTTTTCTAAAGGAGGATATGATCCCTTAAAATAAGAATGTACATTTTATAATTTTTATATTAAAATAGATAGATATTAAGATTTTAAGGGTAGGGGGATTAATTTGTTCGATAGTATAATTAATTTATTGATTAAAGGATTTGAAGGATTACATAATTTAGTATTTAAAGTTATTCCAAATGTTAATTTATCATACGGATTAACTATTATATTAGCAATAATAATTATTAAGTTAATTACACTGCCACTTAATATAAAACAAGTAAAAACTACTAAGATTCTTCAAAAAATACAACCAGAGATGAAAAAAATTCAAGCAAAGTATAAGTCAGATCCGCAAAAACAACAACAACAAATACTGCAATTATATAAAGATTATAAAATAAATCCTTTATCAGGATGTTTACCATCACTTATACAGTTACCAATATTACTAATATTTTTTCAACTTTTCCTTAGATTACCAGGAATACACGAAAATACAATTTCATTTTTATGGATTCCAAACCTTGCAGCAAAAGATCCATATTTCATATTACCTATATTAGCTGTTTTAACAGGTTATTTACAAGGAAAATTAAGTATTCCAGTGTCTGAAGATAATGAAGCTCAAGCACAACAAAATAGGGTTATGAATATTGTTTTATCAGTTATGCTTGGAGTTTTCACAATATCTGTATCATCTGCAGTAGGTATTTATTATGTGTTTAGTAATATTATTTCTATAATTGTAAGTTTGGTAATTAATAAAGTAGTTTTAAAAGAAGATAAAGCATAAAAAATAATTTAAATTGGGGGTTGTTATATAACAATCCTTTTTTTGTTTTGGAGGTGTTTATAAATGAATACTATAGTTGGATTATCAACAGCATTATCAAATAGTGCGGTAAATATAATAAGAATTTCTGGGGATAAAAGTTTAGAAATAATAAATAAGATTTTTAAAACTAAAGAAACTCTTAAACCTAATGAAATAAAATATGGATTTATAAAATATTGTGGAGAAATTTATGATGAGGTTTTAGTAAGTTTTATGAAATCTCCTAAAAGTTATACAGGAGAAGATGTAATTGAAATAAATTGTCATGGTGGAATACTAATTACAAATAAAATTTTAGATTTAACAATGAAACTTGGTGCAAAACTTGCAGAACCAGGAGAATTTACTAAAAGAGCTTTCTTAAATGGAAAAATAGATTTAACAAAAGCTGAAGCTATTATAGATTTAATTTACGCTAAATCAGATTTAGAATTAAAATGTGCAATGAATCAAAGAACAGGAAAATTATATAACAAACTAAATACTATTAAAGAAAAAATGATAAATATAATTTCTCAAATAGAGGTCATTGTGGATTTTGAAGATGAAGTTGAAGATGTTCACAAAGATAATATAAATGATGATATTGTAAAAATTAGAGATGAGATAAAGGATATATTAAAATATAAAGATCAAGGAATGATTATTAAAAATGGTATTAACACATGTATAGTTGGTAAACCCAATGTTGGTAAATCATCTTTAATGAATTATTTATGCAATGATACAAAAGCAATAGTTACAGATATTCCGGGAACAACTAGAGATATTATAGAGGAAAAAGTAGATATTGGAGGAGTTATATTAAATCTATTTGATACAGCTGGTATTAGAGAAAGCAATGATGTTGTTGAATCAATTGGTATTAATATGGCTAAGGAAAAAATTGAAGATAGTGATTTAATTTTATTTGTGCTAGATATTACGAGAAATTTAGATGAGGAAGATATTAATATTTTAAAATTTATAGAAAATAAAAATACTATATTTTTATTAAATAAATGCGATGAAGATCAAAAATTAAATTATGAAGACTTATTAAAGGTTTTTGGAAATAAGATTGAGAATAATTTAATTAAAATATCTGTTAAAAATGAAATAGGATTTGATAATCTAAGAGATATTATTAAAAATAAATTTTTATTAGAAGAAATAAATGATAATATTGATTCTATAATACTTACAAATAAAAGACATATAGAAGCTTTTATAAATTGTCTAAATTATCTTAATGATGCATTAGAATCAATAAATTCTTCAATTCCATTAGATATTGTTTCAATAGATATAAGAAAGTCATTAGAATATATTATGAATATAACTGGAGAAGATGTAAATGAATCTATTGTAGACAGTATATTTTCAAATTTTTGTATTGGAAAGTAGGGATAAATATGAATTATTTAAGAGGAGAATTTGCAGTTATTGTGATTGGAGGAGGTCATGCTGGAATAGAAGCATCTCTTATTTGTGCTCGCATGGGAGTTAAAACATTATTAGTTACATTAAATTTAGATTCAATAGGATTTATGCCATGTAATCCTAGTATAGGAGGAACAGCTAAAGGACATTTGGTAAAGGAGATAGATGCTTTAGGAGGAGAGATGGGATTAGCTGCTGATAAATGTGTAATACAGGCACGAATGCTTAATAGTTCTAAAGGTCCTGCGGTTCACTCTTTGAGATTTCAGGTTGATAAATTAAAATATCAAACATATATGAAACAAGTATTAGAGAATCAAGAAAATTTAACAATAATACAAGGTGAAGTAAAAGAATTACATATACAAAATAGAAAAGTAGAAGGAGTTTTATTAACTACAGGAGCATATTTTAAATCTAAATGTGTTATAGTTTGTACGGGTGTTTATTTAAATTCTAGAGTAATAATCGGTGAAAATATATTTGATTCTGGACCAAATGGATTATCTAATTCTAAATTTTTAACAAATAGCCTTATAGATTTAGGAATGAGTATAAGAAGATTTAAAACAGGAACACCTGCAAGATTGAAGAAACAAAGTATAGATTACTCAAAAGTAGAACCACAGCCAGGAGATAAAAAAATAGTACCATTTTCATTTTTAACTAAGGAAATAAATATACAACAAGTTGATTGTTATTTAACTTATACAAATGAGGAAACTCATAATATTATAAAAAATAATATAGATAAATCTCCAATGTATAATGGTACAATAGATGGGATAGGTCCAAGGTATTGCCCATCTATTGAAGATAAAATAATGAAATTTGGTGATAAAAATAGACATCAAATTTTTATAGAACCAGAAGGATTAAGTACAAATGAAATATATCTTCAAGGAATGTCATCTTCACTACCTGAAGATATACAAATTAAAATGATAAAAAGTATAAGTGGTCTTGAAGATTGCGAAATAATGAGAACAGGATATGCTATAGAATATGATGTACTTGATACTCAAGAATTAAATCATACATTAGAATTTAAAGGAATAAAAGGGTTATTTTCAGCAGGACAAATTAATGGAACTTCTGGATATGAAGAAGCTGCTTCACAAGGATTAATATCAGGTATAAATGCAGCATTATATGTGAAGAAGAAAGATCCATTTATATTGGATAGAAGCGAAGCTTATATAGGAGTTTTAATAGATGATTTAATTAATAAGGGAACAGATGAGCCTTACAGAATAATGACATCCAGATCTGAATATAGATTACTTTTAAGACAGGATAATGCTGATTTAAGATTAACAGAAAAAGGATATAAAATTGGTAGTGTAAATAATGAACGATATAATATATATTTTAAGAAAAAATTGAATATTGAAGCTGAAATAGAAAGAATTAAGAATTTAAGTATAAATAATTCAGATAATGTAAATAAAATTTTAGAAAAACTACAATCTAAACCATTAAAAAAACCAATAACATTATATGATTTAATTAAGAGAACAGAGTTAGATTATGATAAAGTTTATGAATTAGATATAAATAGAATAGAGTTAGGTAATGACATTATTAATCAAATAAATATAATCTCAAAATATGAAGGTTACATAAGAAAGCAAGAAGATGAGGTTAAAAACTTTAAGAAAATGGAAAATAAATTTATACCTAATGATATAAATTATAATAATATAAGAGGGTTAAGATTAGAAGCAATACAAAAATTAAATAAAATAAAACCTAATAACTTAGGTCAAGCATTAAGAATACCTGGAGTATCTCATGCAGATATTTCTGTACTAATGTTATACATTGAATTATATAAGAAAGGAAAATAATATGAAATATTTTAATACTATGAATGAATTCTGTAAAAATATGAACATAGAATTCAATCAAAATATGTATAAAAAATTTATACTATTCATGGAAGAATTAATTAAATATAATAATAAATTTAATTTGACATCTATAGTTAAAGAAGATGAAATAATCAAAAGACACTTTTTAGATTCAATATCAGTACTTAATTATAATATAGATGTAAATAGTAAAATATGTGATGTTGGTACTGGAGCAGGATTTCCTGGTATACCATTAAAAATTTTAAGAAGTGATTTAAAAGTTGATTTATTAGAATCTACAGTTAAAAAAACTATGTTTTTAAAACATATTATAAAGGAATTGAAATTATATAATGTAAATATAATTAATGATAGAGTAGAAAATGTTTCACATGAAACATTATATAGAGAAAAGTATGATTATGTTATATCGAGAGCTATGGCAAGATTGAATAAATTAATAGAATTATCTTTCGCTTTAGTGGATGTAGACGGAAGATATATAGCACTTAAAGGAAATAAGTGTAATGAAGAATTATTGGAGGCAAATACTTCAATAAGTAAAATGGGAGGGGAAGTTGAACAAATAATACAAATAAATGAATTTAATAGTAATATAATTATTATAAAGAAAATACATACTACCGATATGGTATATCCACGAAAATATAATTTAATATTAAAAAAACCCTTATAGCAATTATTTAGCTATAAGGGTTTTTTACATCATAATATTTTTTACATATATAAATTTTTAATATTATTAAATTCAACACTTTGCATAAGAGAATTAACAAAACCTTCAACAGAAGATTCATTTGATTTCAATTTGTTGTACCAAAATAATTTACCTTCATAATCAGGTACTCTACTTAAAAATGTAATATATACATTATCAATAAAATTACTAATATTATCAGATATAATAATATTAGTATTATTATCCTCTAAAATAAAGTCATTATGATATGCAATAACTTTATCAATAAAATCATCCCATAATACCCAATTATTTTTACTCATTATATTAGGACATATTTTTCTACTAGCATCGTAATGCCTAACAACATTTGATATATCTATATTATATTCTTTCATCAAAAATGAGGTTAATTGAGCAGCCTTATCAAAAGCTATATCAAAATCACCATCCATATTTATACATATTTCAACACCTATACTATTTTCATTAGTAATACCATATTTTCCTTTACCATCTCCACAGTGCCATGCTTTGTCTGAATCTTTTATTATGCGTAATATTTGCGAATCATCTACAAAATAGTGTGCAGAAGATTGTCTATCAGCAGAATTAAAAAATGAAAAATGAGCATTAGCATCAGCTCCATTTGAAGTATTTCCTGTATCATGAATAACAATATATTTTATAGATGTACCTTGTCTTGAGGAAAAGTTATATTTAACTAATTTTTCATTTATTTTCATGTCCTACTCCATATAAATTTATATTATTTAGAATATGTTAAATACAATTTATTGTGAATAATAATTCATAGAATAATAATTTATATATTAGGAACAATAATTTTGAATATATATTAGGAGTTGATAATATGAAAAAAATAAAATATATATGTTGTTGTATATTATTATTAATTATTATAGATATAACTAATACAAAAGCAATAGTTAACTTAAATGATATTAGATTTTTTATTAGAGTAAGTGAAAAATATGATAGTGATTATACATTAGAATGGGAAAACATATTAAAGGAAAGGAACAATATATTAAAATTTATTAGAAATAATGATTTATATGAAGAGTATAAGGAATATACTAATATTATGAAAAATAAAAGTTTATTTAGAACTAAGAGAAATTATGTAAAAAAACTAAATTATTATATAGAGAATAATGATATAAGAAAAATAAAAAGATATTTAAAATTAATTTTAAATATCTTTATTGAAGAAAATAAATATTTAGTTGAAAGATTTAATGTAAATTAAAACAAATCTTTTAACGATATTAAACTTAAAATTCTATTTAAATCTTCTGCAGAGTAATATTCAATTTGAATATTACCTTTATTTTTTTTATTATTTATAGAAACTTTTGTGCCAAAATAATTTTCCAACTGGTTTTTTAAATTGATTATATAAGGATCATTAGTTTTAATAAATTCTTCTTTAGGAATACTATCTTCTTTATTTAACATTTGTATTAACTTTTCTGTTTGTCGCACATTTAAATTTTCATCTATAATTTTATTAGCTATTTCAATTTGTAATTGCTCATCTTTAATACTAACTAATATTTTAGCATGACCTTCAGAAATTTCTTCGTTTAAAATATAATCTTGAACGACATTACATAATTTTAAAAGTCTAAGTTTATTAGTAACAGCACTTCTTGAAACAGATAATTTCTGGGATAATGTTTCTTGAGTAATATTAAAATTATCTATTAGGTTTTTAAAAGCACGAGCTTCTTCTATAGGATTTAAATCTTCTCTTTGAATATTTTCTATTAAAGATATTTCTAAAATTTCCTCATCAGACTTTTCAATTATTATACATGGAAGCTTTGATAATCCTAAATGTTTTGCAGCCCTATAACGTCGTTCCCCAGCCACTATAAGATATTTATTGTTAATTTCACTAACAATTAAAGGTTGTATTATACCGTGGTTTTTTATAGATTCTGATAATGAAATAATATTATCTTCATCAAAATATTTTCTAGGTTGATTAATATTTGCTTCTATTAAATTTATATCGATATTTATAAAATTATTAACTTCCTTCTTTTGAGAAGAATTATTTACGTTATCATAGTTAGGAATTAATGAACTCAATCCTTTCCCAAGTCCATTTTTTTTCATAAACCACTTCTCCTTTGATTATATATAAATTCTTTAGCTAGATTTTTGTAAGATAAAGCTCCTTTACATTTTTCATCATAAAGCATTATTGGAAGACCATAACTTGGAGATTCTGCTAATTTAATATTACGAGGAATTATTGTATCGAACACCTTATTACCAAAGAAATTTTTAACTTCTCTAACTATTTCATTGCTTAGTTTAGCTCTAGAATCATACATACTGAGAATTACTCCTTCTATATAGAGCTCTTTATTAAGGGAGCTATTAATTAAGCTTACTGTATGCATTAATTGTCCTAACCCTTCTAAAGCGTAAAACTCACATTGTATAGGTATAATTAAACTATCACTAGCAACTAGTGCATTTAAAGTTAGAAACCCTAAAGATGGAGGACAATCAATAAATATAAAATCAAATTTATCATTAAGTTTATCAAGAGAATTTTTTAAAATAAATTCTCTTTTATTAACATTTGCAAGCTCAACCTCTGTAGCAGCAAGTTCAACTGAAGAAGGAATTATGTATAAATTTTTTATTATTTCACTTTCAATTATTAAAGAATTAATATCTTTATTGTCAACAAATAAATCATATAGAGAAAAATCTAAATTTGATTTATCAACACCTAAACCACTAGTTGTATTTCCTTGAGGATCTATATCAATTATTAAAACTTTAAACCCCTCGAGAGCTAAATAACAAGATAAGTTGATATTGGTAGTTGTTTTACCAACACCACCCTTTTGATTAAAAATACAAATTTTTTTCATTAGCTTTAAATTACACCGCCTTTATTTAATAAAAGTTTCACGTGAAACATTTCTAAAATTCTTTCTTAGTTATTTTGTATAAGCTTGAAATTAAAAAGTTTATATCTTCTTTACTATTGAATATACTAGGACTTATTCTAATACATCCATGAGGGTAGGTGTTTAAAATTTTATGGGTATTTGGTGCACAATGAAGTCCAACTCTAACACATATATTAAAATATTTATCTAATATAAATGCAGCTTTATCTGATGAAATATTTTTTATATTTATACATAATGTTGAGTTTTGATCTTCTATGTTAACATTATTAAGTACTATTATATCATTAATATTTTTAATTTCATCATAAATATTTTTAAGAATTTGTTTTTTATGGTTAAAAATATTACCTAAACCAGTTTTATTAATAAAGTTAATACCACTTAATAATGAACAAATTCCCACCATATTATGAGTACCAACTTCAAAATAATCAGGCATATTGGCTTTACTAATTAAATTGGAACTCTCACTTCCAGTTCCTCCAAGAAAAAAGTTATTACATTCTTTAAGGAGAGAATCATTTATTATAAATCCTCCTATACCTTGTGTTGAAAAGAGATTTTTATGACCTGTAAATATTAAAGCTGAAAAATAAATTTCACTTAGGTTTATATTTACAAGTCCAGCACTTTGAGATGCGTCAATTATGAAATGTATATTATTATTTTTACATATATTAGATAATTTTTGTAAATTTTGGATATTACCTAAAATATTAGACATATGAGAAATTATTAAAAATCTTGTATTATCTTTAATTTTAAATATAAAATCATTAATATCTATAAAATTATCAGATGCACAGTTGATGTAATCTAATGATATAATTCCTTGATTTTTAAGATTTATAAGTGGTCTTGTGGTTGAATTATGATCTAAATGTGAAATTAAAATATGAGGAGTATTTTTAAATAAGTTTGAATTAATTAGACTATGTAAAATTAAGTTAAAGGCATAAGTTGCATTATATGTAAAAATTACATTTTCACATTTGTTATAATTGAAAAGTGAGGAAATAGACTCTCTACATTCAAAAAGTATTCTATTAGATTCTATAGATTTTTTATAATAACCTCGACTAGAGCTTGCACCAATATTTGATATAAAATTATTAACGCTTTTTATAACATCTTTAGGTTTTGGAAAGCTTGTTGAAGCATTATCAAAATATAAATTCATAAAAAATCACCCATTAATAATATATCAAAAAAATTTTTTGTTTAATAGATAAGGAGAATAAATATGGATTATATATTAATATTTAATAATACTCATAATGCTCTTTTAGCAGAAAAAGTATTAAATGAAAGAAAAATATATATGGTTATATTGCCAACACCATCTTATATTTCTAATAGTTGTGGTATAAGTATTGGTATAAATGGAAATCATTTAAATGAAATAAATGAATTAATACTTAAAGAAAAAATTAAGATTAAAGGTATATATGATAATAAAAATAAAGGTATTATAAATAAATTTTGATTTTTAGATATTTAAGTGGTATAATTCATTTTATTGTTACCCTGCTACGTATGTAGCCGTAAGTCCGGAGGGAGGTGAATAAATATGAGAAAATATGAAACAATATTTGTACTTAATTCTGAAATGATTGAGGAACAAGTTAATTCAACAATTGATAAAGTAAAATCAATAATTGAAAAGTCAAATGGAACAATTGAGAATGTTGATATATGGGGAAAGAAAAAATTAGCTTATGAAATTAACAAGAAAACAGAAGGATATTTTGTTTTAATTAATTTTGAAAGTTCAGAAGATTTTCCTAAAGAATTAGATAGAAATTTTAGAATTATGGATTCTGTTATAAGACACATAATTGTAAAAAGAGATTAGAGGAATACATGAATAAGGTTATTTTAATTGGTAGACTTACTAAAGATCCTGAATTAAGATTTACACCTAGTGGAATTGCAGTATCTACTATAACTTTAGCAGTGGATAGAAGAGTTACTTCAAAGGATCAGGAAAAAAGTACTGATTTTATTCAAGTTATAATTTGGGGTAAACAAGCAGAAGCAACTGCTAATTATATAAGTAAAGGATGTAAATTTGGAGTTTGTGGAAGAATACAAACTAGAACTTATGATGATAAAGATGGAAATAAACGATACGTAACAGAAGTAGTTGCTGAGGAAGTTTCATTTATTGAATGGGCAAACAAGGGAGAAAGAAGAGTAACTATGGATAATTCTGGTTTTGATTCTAAAGTTAGTTATGGAAATTTACCAAATAATGATGATATGACTTTAATAGATGATGAGGATGTACCATTTTAAGAAAGGAGGAATAATAAGTGAATTCAAATAATAATTCTAAAACTCAAGAACCAAGAAAGAATAATTTTCGTGGAAGAAAGACAAGAAAGAAAGTATGTTCTTTCTGTGCTGAAAAATCTAAGAACATAGATTATAAAGATGTGGCTAAGTTAAAGAAATTTATAACTGAAAGAGGTAAAATATTACCAAGAAGAATTTCTGGAACATGTGCAAAACATCAAAGAGAAGTTACTAAAGCTATAAAACTTGCTAGAAATATAGCATTACTTCCATTTACAACAGATTAAAAGGGAGATAGTGTGTTATTACACACTTCTCCCTTTTATTTTTTTTTGAATTCTTATATCTTGATCTACAAAGAAATTGAAAATTGAGAAGTTTCCAAATATTCTTGAGGAAATTCTATCTGAATAATGATGCTGAAGGTCTTTAAGTGTAAAATTCGTTGAAATTAAGATCTTTTTTCCTAATAATATTCTCTTGTTTAAGAAATTAAAAAAGTATGAGTAATAGAAGTTATTAGGAGATTCAGTTCCTAAATCATCTATTATTAATAAATCACATTGCATTAGAATAGAATCTTCAATATTTTTAGAAAAATCTGAACTTTTAAATGAATAGTATTTATGAAGTTCTGAAAATAAATCTTCAGATGTTTTATATATAACTAAATACCCTTTTTCAAGCAAATCTTTTGCAATGCAATGACTTAAAAAAGTTTTTCCACTTCCACATTCCCCTGTAAAAAGTAGATTAGTAGTTATATTATCAAAATTTTTAATGAAATTTAAAATGTTACGATATATATTTTTAATATTTTCTTCCGGTGAAATTGAATGATTTCTCACAACATTTTTTGAGAAATATGAGAAATCGAAGTTATCAAAATTGTTCTTATTCATAAGAATTTTTAAATCAGATTCCTCTAGATAAATAGAACTTAGATTCTTATAAAAACAAGAACATTTTTGATTTAATATATATCCAGAATCTTTACAATTTTTACATGTGTAAATTATATCTAAATAATCTTTCGGTAAACCTATTGACTTTAACATGGTGTATTTTTTATCTCTAAGACTTTTGATTTTAAATTTTAGATCTTCAATTTGAGATTTGTTTTTAGATTTAAGCATGTTTAAGGAGAAAATGGCAATTTTTTTATCTGTTTCAATTATTTCAGGATGTATTTTTAAAATATAATTTTTCCTTCTAGTTTGTTCTTTTAAATTATTTTGTTTAATTTGTTTGTATAAATTATCTAATTTTTCACTATATCCTTTAATCATTAGAATCAGTTTCCTTATCATTATTTTTAATTAGTAGCTTTTCTAATTTATCATAATCATATATTCTTTGTGGGAAATTTGAAAAAGAGTTTTTGGTTTTAGGTTTAGAGAATCCTTTTATAAATGAGTTCTTATTGTTTTCAGATTTTTCAAAATCTTGAAGAGTTAAAATATTTGAGTTTTTAAAATTATTAAGAATTCCATCTATATAATTAAAATCTGTTTTAGAAATTTTAGAAAAACAGATATCACAAGCCTTATAGATAAGCTCAATAGGCATATTGTATGTAATAAGCCATTTATTAAATAATTCTTCTTGAGGTTTTCCAATATCATTATCAGACATTCCTAAATAATTAAGAATCTTTCTATAATTTATAAACTGTTTTTCTCGTTTTTCTGTATATACCATAGCTTCATCTAAAGTTTTAATGTTTAAATCAGCCCAAGCAATTGCAACTTTCTCAATATATCTAAAGTCTTTTTTGTTTTTGTTTACACAATAACTAATTAAATAAAGTATAAGTTCGTATGAAAATTCAAAATTCTTAGTCCAATTTATATAACTTTCCATTTCTTTTTGTGAGAGAGGACGTCCTATTATTATTTCGATTTCCTTAAAAAATTCTACAAGATTATTGTTATTAATTTCATTAATTAAGTTTAATGATGAAGTAGTTGATGAAGATTCACAAAGTTCTAAAAATTCAATGCTTGAAATTTTATCATCTAGTGTTGTTAGCTTTATAACACCCATATCGCTCCAATAATTAAGAGCATTTTTCACATCTGATTCTAAAAGATTTAATGTTTTAGCAATGAAAGAAGAGTCAAACCCCATTTCCCCACAGGATGCGTATTTAAGAATGAGGATATAGATTTTTATATATTCTCCTCTAGTTTTAGGGAGAAATTTATCAATAAAATTATTATCAAGAAGAGTGTAATTATTAAAAGGAGTATTTAATTTATATAAACTCATAAGAGATCCCTTTCTAATAGAAAAATTTATATAAAATTATAACATTTTTTTATTTAAATAAGTATAAAAAAGGAATATTTTATCAAATTTGGATAAATAATAAATCTAAATATATTTTTTATCTCAAGGGAGATGACGTAATTAAATATGTATAAATTAAAAAGAAAAATATCCTTATCTAAAGTTTTAATGATTATTAATTTAATTAGCATAATATTAATAATATACTTTTTATCCACGAAAACATTGGGATATGAATTAATAATAGGTGGTAAATATTTAGCAAACATAAAAAATAAAGAAATATTGGATGAATATTATTTTGAAAAATTACACAATACTAGTAATGAATCAAGAAAAATTATAAAATCTGACAGTATTAATTTCAATTTAAAGCTAATTGATAAAGGAGATTATTTAACCACAGAAGAAGCTAAAAAAATTATAGATGAAAATTTAAATCTTTATGTGGAAGGATATAATTTATTTCTTGATGGAAAGAAAATTGCAAACATAGACAATAAGGAAGTGTTTGAAGAAGTAGAGGAAAGATTAACTAAGTACTATTTGAAAGTGCATAATTTAGAAAATGTTCCAATAAATTGGACCAGAATAAAAGAAGATGTAAGTTTTGAAAAAGATATAGTAAACTTAAAAGATATATCTTCAGAAGATGACTTATATGAATTTATCCTTAATAATAATGAAAATAACAACACCATTGCTACAGTCGAAATAGTAGCGAGGAAAACATATTTAGAAAATAAAGAAGGAAACAAAATACAAGTGGTGTCACTATCTAATCGTAGCAACCAAAAAGAGCAAGAGAATAGAAAGAAATATGATAAAGAAGTTGTTAATGAAATTACTTATAATAATGATAAATATATAGGTATGAGAAAAATATCTTCAAAAATACTTAGACCTTCTTTAAGTGAGGTTCAAGGAAATGAACTATTTTATTTAAATAATCCCTCTAAAAACAACGTTATAACTTCTCCATTTGGATTAAGATGGGGAGGAGAAAAACATCATGGCATTGATATTGCAGGAAATATAGGAGATCCGATATTTGCGGCAGAATCAGGGTTTGCAAGTTTAGTGTCATATAATAGTATTTATGGAAATTATATGAAACTTAATCATGGAAAAGGAGTTGAAACTCTTTATGGTCATTGTGATGTAATGTTTATAAAAGAAGGAGAGTATGTTACGAAAGGGCAAATAATAGGAAAAATTGGAAATACAGGAAGAAGTACTGGTCCGCATTTACATTTTGAGGTAAGGGTAAATGGAAAAGCGGATAACCCGTTGAATTATGTAGCTTATTAGAATAAACAAACAACGATAGTTGTTTATTTACTCTAGTAATTGATTCACGTTAATAGTACCTAACCCTTGTATTGAAGAATCTATATTGTCTATTTTATTACAACAAAGTTTTAGCAAAGATAGAGTATCACTAATATTTATAGAATTATTTTTCTGTTTTAGTAATGTAAGTATGCTGCAAACATAAGCACAGGAACAAGAAGTTCCATAATATTCAACAAAGGACTTTTTAATTTTAGTTGGGTAAATATATTGATTATTTCTTTCAGGTACATATTTGGAGTTTATGTTTGATAAGTATATATTTTCATAAATTGATACTAAGTTTGGTTTTAATATTTTATTGTGATTTATACCTTTGGAGGATTCTTTAAAATTTATTCCTCCTACAGTTATACAATTATTTAAAAGAGAAAGGGATTTTAAAGAGCAATAATTAGAAAAGTTATTACCAGAAGGTATTATTACTAATATATTTTTACTTGATAATTTATTTATGAAACTTTGAAATATATTTAATATAAATTCATTAAAATCAAAGATTTCAAAAGTTAAGCATAATATTTGAAGATTAGTTTCTTTGGAGTATTCTAAAATCAAATCTAAAGCTTTAAATATAAGAGAACAATAAGATTTATTATATTTATCAAAAGCTTTAATCATACAAAAATTGCATTCATATGCATTTTTAAGAATAGATCCTTTATATATAAACTTATCTCCAATTATGCTACACATAGCAGTACCGTGTCCATTATCATCATATGGATAGTTGAAATTATTAAGTAAATCTTTAAAAATAATAATTCTATTTTTAGACTTAGTAAAACTTTCAAGTGGATATATTCCAGAATCTATTAATCCTACTGTAATATTTTTACCAGTTAAAGATAAGTTGGAAGTAATTATTTTTGAATCTGGAAGTTGAAAATCGGAAAAGGTTTTGTTACCGCATAAAAAAACCTCTGAATCTAAACAAACAAATTCAACTTCTGCAGATTCAATTAAATTTGATAAAAATTTATGAGTTATTATTAATGAAATAATATTTAAAAATTTTATAATATGAATTATTTCGCAGTTTATAGAATTTTCAAGTTTTTTAATTAATTTTTCAGAGTTAGACTTTAACTTTATAATGATTCTATAGTTTGTAAGAATATTTTTTTTAAAAATATTTAAAAGTGTAGGATGTAATTTTTTTTGGGGATTGAACATAAAAAATCACCTTAAAATTTAATGTAGTTGATATATTTTATTACATTAAGTTATTAAGGTGATTTTTATTATATGTTTTTAAGTTTTATAGATTCTATAAGAATAGATTTTTTATAATTATTATTAAATTTTAAGATTTCTATAGAGTTAATTTTTAAAAAATTAGGAAATGAAATATTATCAAGATTTATATTAAGTTTATTTGAGAATAAATAATTCATGTAAAAATTCTCATATTTATTTAATTTTTCGTAAATTTTCACATCATTAAAAATCAGTTCTTCTTCAAATATTCTTTGTATGGTTAAAAGAAATCCCTTAGGTTCTATTATGAGATAAATATTTTTATTTTCATCGTAATTAATATTTGAAATATTTACTCTAAAAGTATAGAGTTTATTAAAAGATTGTATAATATTATTTTTAATCTTGTTGTATGAATCAGAATTAAGAGAAATTATAGGTATGAAAAAACTTTGTTTTGATTTTAAAAATCTAAATTGTTTTAAATTTTTACCTTCAAAGTATTTTAACTCATTAATAGTTTCTTTAGTAAATCCACATCGAACTAAATACTTCATTTTATTGGTTTATAACCTTTAATCCTCCTTTAATTTAAATAATAAAGATTATATCATAATATAGAATAAAAAAAATAATAAGAATTAATAATAAATAAAGGTATGTAGATTTTTAAGGATAGAGGTAAGAATTATGGTAAAAAATAATAATATACTTTGTAATGTTACAGAATGTAAATTTAATGACAAAAACGAAAATTGTACGTTAGAGCAAATAAGAATAACTAAGCATGATGCAATAGCTAAAAATATAGAGTCAACAGATTGTTCAAGTTTTCAGTCTATGAAATAAACATTAGGTATTCCGTTTGATTAAATAATATCTTTAAACGGAGTACTTTATTTTTATATGAATAAAAATTCTAATTTAAAGAAATAATAATAACTAAAATTTAGAAAAATTATATGTTAATTGTTAAGAATGTTGACAACAAAGTTCAATAAAATTAGAATATTTAAGTAACTTTGATAAATTTCGAGGACGATTATTTATGAAATAAATTTTTGATGTAGTTAAACATAAACTAAGTAGGGAGAAGAGATGGAAAAGATTATTATAAATGGATCTAATCCACTTTATGGAAGTGTAGAAATCAGTGGTGCAAAAAATGCAGCAGTTGCAGTGATTCCAGCAGCTGTAATGTGTAGCGTTGGTAAGTGTGTTATAGATAATATTCCTAATATTGAGGATGTAAATAAACTAATTAGGATATTAAATACACTAGGAGCAAGAGTTACTAAAGTAAACAATACTTTAATTATTGATAGTTCAAGTGTTAAAAGTCATGTAGCAAATAGTGATGATGTACATAATATGAGAGCTTCTTATTATTTAATTGGAGCATTACTTGCAAGGTTTAAAAAAGCTGTTGTTGATTTACCAGGAGGGTGTAGTATTGGAGACAGGCCAATAGATCAACACATAAAAGGATTAGAAAAATTAGGAGCTAATATAAAAATAGAGCATGGGTCTGTTATAGCAGAAGCAGATAAACTTATAGGTAATAATATCTTTTTCGATGTAGTTAGTGTTGGAGCTACTATAAATGTTATGTTTGCTGCTTGTTTTGCAGAAGGAGTAACTGTACTTGAGAATGTTGCAAAGGAGCCACATGTAGTTGATGTAGCTAACTTTTTAAATTTAATGGGAGCCAATATAAAAGGAGCAGGAACAGATGTTATAAAAATAACTGGTGTTAAAAAATTAAAAGGATGTAGTTATTCTATAATACCTGATCAAATTGAGGCTTCTACATATATGATGGCAGTAGCTGCATGTAAGGGAGATGTGTTAGTTAAAAATATTATACCAAAACACCTAGAATCTGTGAGTGCAAAATTAATAGAAATGGGTGTTACTATTTATGAGTATGATGATAGTATAAGGGTAAAAAATAATAAACGTTTAAGAGAAGTAAATATAAAAACAGCACCATATCCAGGATTTCCAACAGATGTTCAACAAATAATTGGTGTTCTTATGAGCATATCTAAAGGAACTAGTGTAATTAGTGAGAGTATATTTGAAAATAGGTTTAAGTATTTTGATGAGCTTAAGAAGATGGGCGTGAATGTTAAAATTGAAGGAAGAGCAGCAATTATAAATGGTGTTGAAAGATTGACAGGATGTAAGTTAAAAGCAACTGATTTGAGAGCTGGTGCTGCAATGATTATAGCAGGACTTGTAGCAGAGGGTGAAACTGAGATTACATCTATAGAACATATTGATAGGGGATATCCTGATATAGAAAGTAAGCTTAGGAAATTAGGAGCTAATATATATAGGGAATGTGAAGATATTAAGGAATTTAAAAATATAATATAGCAATTATTTGGGAGAAAATAGAGATGTATTTTTGCTCTATAAGTAGTGGTAGTTCAGGTAATTGTATTTTTATTGGAAGTAATAAAACTAAGGTATTAATAGATGTAGGAGTTTCTAGAAAGTTTATAGAGGATTCTCTTATTAAGATAAAAAATACTCCTTATGATATAAAAGGAGTATTAATAACGCATGAACATATGGATCATTATAAAGGCGTGAGTGTTTTATGTAAAAAATATAATATACCTGTATTTATAAATAATTTAACTTATGAGGCTATGAAGTATAAGTTACAAGAAATAAAAAATATAAATATTATTGAGAAAAGTGAATTTTCTATTGGAGATTTGGATATAAAAACTTTTAGCTTGCCACACGATGCTGCTGATCCAATTGGTTATAGTATAATAAATAGTAATAAAAAAATAAGTATAGCAACGGATTTAGGGTATGTATCTCAAGAAGTTTTTGATAATTTGAAAGATTCTAATATTGTTTTGATAGAGAGTAATTATAATGAAGAAATGGTTAAAATGAGTTCTTATCCTTATTTTTTAAAACAGAGAATACTAAGTGGGGTTGGTCATTTATCCAATGAGGAATGTGGAAAGGTAATTGTTGAACTTATTAAGAATTTTCCTAAGAAAATAATTTTAGGACATTTAAGTACCACAAATAATTTTCCAGAGCTTGCTTATAAAACTGTTGAGGAAATTTTAAATAGAAATTCTCTAAAAATAGGAAAAGATTTAGAACTTACAGTTGCTCATAGAAATTTGCCCAGTAATTATATGAGGATTTAAAAATGGAATATGTGTTTTATGCCTGTGATGATCATATTAATTATGTAATTGAGGATTTTATAAATTTATATGGAATTACTCCTGATTTTAATTTTAATAAAGATATGGAAAGAAACTATTGTAATTATTGTTTAGAATATGGAAAATATGTATTAATATTTAGTGAAAAATAATTATATTTTTAAAGAGGTGTTTTTTATGAATTTATATGATAAATGGACTAATATGGTTACAGAATTTGTGAAAACTAAAGGGGAAATTGCTTTTTGGAATGAATATAAAAACGTTGAACTTAAAATATATAAAAATATATTAGGAAGCAAAGAATTCTCATTTAAATCAACGATAAAAGATTTATCGTTTAAGTATGAAATAAGTGAAGATTTTATAGTTGGATTTATTGATGGGATAAATGAAAGTTTACAAACTCAAATAGATATTGAAAATATAAGTGAAACTGACGAATTAAATTTTGATATAGATGTTGAAAAATTATATTTTAATATGTTAGATGCAAAAGCTGATTATTTATATACTCTACCAGAGTGGAAAAATATATTATCATCTGATAAGATTAAAGATATAACAAGTAATTGGAGAAGTTCAAAAATAGTTGTAAATACAGTTAAGATTGGAAGAAATGAGCTATGTACTTGTGGGAGTGGAAAAAAATATAAAAAGTGTTGCGGAAAGTAAATTTAATTTGTGTAGGTAATCTTAAAAAATCATATTTAAGGTGCTTAGAAGAGAAATATATCTCAAATATTAATTTAATTAATATTAAAGAAAGTAATAAGAATGATGAAAGTGAAGAGATACTTAAAGTTTTAAATAAGTATAGTAATGGTTTTTATGTATTATTTGATTTACAAGGTAAAGAGAGTAATAGATTTATGGAGGAAATTAAGAATAACTATAAATTGAATAAAGATATGATATTTATAATTGGTGGGAGTAATGGAGTTAGTTTAAAATTAAAAAAATCATGTAATTTAGTTTTAAAATTAAGCGATCTTACATATTCTCACCAAATTTTTAGGATAAGTTCTATTTTGTTTATAAGAGAGATTTTATTTATATAATGAATATAAATTTATTTGTGAATAAAAAGTTTTTGAAGGATAAATATGTTAAAGAGGCTTTTGATGATTATACTAAAAGATGTAGTAAGTTTGTTACTATAAAAATTTTAGATGTTTTAAATGAAAGTTTATTATCAGAAAGTACAAGCTATAATATTAATGTTTCTACTTCAGGGAAATATATAGATTCTATTGAGTTAAGTAATATTATAAATTTTTGTTCTTTGAATAGGTTTAAGAATATAAATATAATTTTTTCCTGTGATAAAGAAGAGTTTTTAAAAAATAGTATTTGTTTTTTTAATATTGATATATGTCATACAGGCTTCTTATATGTAATGGTTATGGAACAAATATATAGGGGATATAAAATAATTAATAATGAGCCTTATCATAAGTAAAATTTTATGTACAATTAAGCTATAAATTTTTGTTTATAGCTTTTTAAATTTTTTATATTTAAAAATTTAAATTTAAAATAGATAGTTAATATTGAAGTAACTTAAGTGATAATATAAAATAATTTAGAAAACAGAAATAAGATTTTATTAAAAATTTTAAGCAGTCATCTTGACTCAGACTTTCATTTAAAAATATTAGGAAGGTTAAGAAATGAAGAATTATTTAGAATATAATAATAAAATTATGATAAAAAAGGATAATTTTTTTTCATTAGAATTTGATAAGGAAGCTATAAAAATATTTGAACAAGAAGTTGATGAAAAAATGATGAAGTTTGATAGTTATTTAGATAAGATTAAATTTTTAATAGAAAATAATTATTATATTAATTTTTTATCACAATATAGTTTTGAAGATATAAATAAGTTAAAAAAAATTATATATAAATATAGTTTTAAATTTAAATCTTTTATGGCAATATTTAAATTTTATAAAACGTATGCTTTAAAAACTAATGATAAAGAAAAGTATCTGGAGAGATATGAGGATAGAATAATTGCTTGTGCACTAGAATTAGCACAGGGAGATTATAAAAAAGCAGAAGAATATGCTATATCGATGATAGAACAGAGATATCAGCCAGCAACACCAACTTTTTTAAATGCAGGGAAAAAGAGAAGAGGAGAATTTGCTAGTTGTTATTTATTAGAAATGGATGATAGTTTAAATTCTATAAATTATGTTTTAGGATTGTGTGGTCAGTTATCTAAAATAGGTGGAGGAGTTGCTGTTAATGTTTCTAAATTAAGAAGTAGGGGAGAAATAATAAAAGGAATTAAAAATGCATCAAGTGGTGTTGTACCAGTATTAAAACTTTTGGAAGGATATTTTAATTACGTAAATCAACTTGGACAAAGACAAGGAGCAGGAGCTGCGTATTTAAATATTTTTCATGATGATATAATAGAATTTTTAGATACAAAGAAAATAAATTCTTCAGAACAATCTAGATTACAAACTTTAAGTATAGCGGTAATAATACTAGATAAATTTTTAGAGTTTGCTATTAAAAATCAAGAGTATTATACTTTTGGACCTAAATCTGTTTATGATGAATATGGTATTCATCTTGATGATATGGATATGGAAATTTGGTATGATAAACTTTCTAATAATAAAAATATTGTAAAAACTCTAAGAAATCCAAGAGATATACTTAATCGTATATCTAAAATTCAATTTGAAAGTGGTTATCCATATATTATGTATAAAGATAATGCAAATAAAGTACATGCACTTAAGGATATTGGTACTATAAAAATGACAAATTTATGTACAGAGATTATGCAATTACAAGAAACATCTGAAATAAAAGATTATTATGAAGAAGACATAATAAGGAGAGATATATGTTGTAATTTAGGTTCCTTAAATATAATTAATGTTATGAATAATAAAAAAATAAAAGAATCTGTATATACAGCAATAGATATGCTTAATGCAGTTTCTGATTCAATACATATAGAAAATGCACCTGGTGTTATGAAAGCAAATAATGAGTTAAGGGCAATAGGCCTTGGTGCGATGAATTTACATGGATATTTTGCAATGAATGAAATACCATATGAAAGTGAATATGCAAAAGAATTTGCAAATCAGTTTTTTATGATGGTTAATTTCTATTCCATTAAAAGGAGTATGGAAATTTCAAAAGTTAAAGGAGCCTTTAAGGATTTTGAAAAAAGTGAGTATGCAAAAGGAAATTATTTTAACAAGTATATAGAAAATGATTATACAGCGAAAAGTGATAAGGTTAAAGATCTTTTTGAAGGAATGCATATTCCGACAAAAAATGATTGGATAGAATTATCAAAAGATGTGAAAAAATATGGGTTATATAATGCCTATAGACTTACAATTGCACCAACTCAAAGTATAGGATATATACAAAATGCAACGCCTAGTATTGGACCTATAACGGAGCAAATTGAAAGAAGAACTTATGGAGATTCAACTACATACTATCCTATGCCTAATTTAAGTAAAGAAAATTTATTACTTTATAAATCTGCATATAAGATGGACATGTTTAAAATTATTGATTTAATGTCTGTTATACAAGAACATATTGATCAAGCAATAGCTATAACTTTATATGCAGATAGTAATACAACAACTAAAGAACTTGTTAGATATTATATGTATGCTCATAAGAAAAATTTAAAATCTCTTTATTATACTAGAGTGAAAAATTTATCTTTTGAAGAATGTTTAAGTTGTTCTATATAATTTTTGTGGGGGATAGTTATGATACAAATTAAAAATGAGAGAAGAAAAGCTATAAATTGGAATAATATTGATAATACTTTTTACGAAGTTTTATTTACAAAACAATCTGAGCAGTATTGGTTACCTCAAGAAATACCAGTAAGTGATGACAAATCGTGTTTTGAATTATTAGAAAGTGATATAAAAGAAACATATGAATGCGTTTTAGCTGGACTTACATTGTTAGATACCGAGCAAACTGTTGGCATTACATATGTTTTGCAAAAGGTTGAAAATTTATTTCAGAAAAGTATTTTAGGATTATTCTCAGGGTTTGAAAGTATTCATGCAAAAAGTTATTCTCAAATATTTCAAACTTTATGCTCAAGTAAAAGAATAGATGAATTATTTGAGTGGATAGAAGAAAATGGAGAGTTGCAGAAAAAGGTAAAATACATAATAGAAAAATATCATAACATAAATAATGAAGATGATTTGTTTATAGCTATGGTAGGTAGTTTGTGTTTAGAGGGAATATGTTTTTATTCGGGATTTTATCTTCCACTATTATTATCAGGTCAAGGGAAAATGGTTAAGAGTGGGGAAATAATAAATTTAATATTAAGAGATGAAAAACTACATACAAAAGGTATAGGATTTTTTGCACAAGAAGAACTAAAAAAATATACTAGTGAAAAACAACAAATTCTAAAGGAAAAAGCAAGAAAATTAATACTTGAAATTTATGATATAGAGTGTGAATATACTAGAGTTTTATATAAAAAATTAGATTATATGATAGATGAGGTTATAACATATGTAAAATATAATGTAGATTATTCACTAGAGTGTTTGGGA
>JAGHEJ010000075.1 GCA_017889345.1 Clostridiales bacterium
CGTGAGTCATTGAATTTTAAATTCGAAGAACTTTGCCAAAAGTTTAATCAAGACTCAAAAAAACTTAATGTAGATATAAGAGAAAATTTATTTTACAACAGCAATAATGAATTAATTTTCAAAGTTTTCGATTCATCTTCATTAGATGACTGCATTTTAATTCCAAAACTTGATATCAACAAATTAAATTTGAAAAACATTAATATTCGTAATGAAATTAACTCTGAACAAGCAATGAAAAAAATGAATGAAGTTTTAAATTATATTTTATCTTCTGAAAAAATCATGAAAATATCCGAAGAAAAATTATCAAAGGTAAATCTAACAGACATAATGTCTGAAAATTTACTCGCTCTTAGCTCAAATGAAAATAAAGATTCAATTACAAAACTAATTGGAATGACAAAACAAGGAATGATTAAAGAGAACTATGATTATTGCGTCAAAGACATTAAAAAGAAAAACATTGATGACCTACTTAAATAAACATAAAGTATCTTAGTGAAAATCTCATTAAGATACTTTTCTTGTTTTTAAGATTGATTTGTATAATCTCCTTTACTTACATTCAAAATAAAACTATAATTATCCCAATTATTTGTATTAAAGGAGAAAACTTCTATGCTAAAATATATACCAATAAATTCTCAATCAAAAGATTTACATATAATAGAAGATTTATATATAAAATCCTTTCCTGAAAATGAGCGAAGCCCATTTCATTTACTTTTAGATGACACAACTAAATGTAGTGAAATTTTTGCTTTATACGATAAAAATATATTTTGTGGTTTTATATCACTTCTCACATATAAAGATATATCCCATATTATTTATCTTGCAATAAATAAATCTAAAAGAAATACGGGATATGGTTCAAAACTTTTAAGATTATTAAACAATTTAAAACCTAATCATAGAATTATTGCCGATATAGAATCCCCAAATGAAAACTGTGAAAACAAAACTCAACGTATAAAGCGGAAACAATTTTATATAAATAATAATTTTATAACTTCTAATGTGAAATACAATTGGAGAGGAGAAACTTACGAAATTCTCATTAATAATGGAAAAATTTCTGATAAAGAATTTTGGAATTTTTGGGAAGAAATAGTGAAAATAAACCCAGAATTTTCAAAATTTTAAACAAAAAACAACTACATAGAATTGTAGTTGTCTAAATTTTTGTAAATGTTAGCTAAGAGCAATTCTTATTCTATTTAATGCTTCTTTTATCATTTCTCTTGGATAAGCCATATTAAGAACAATTTTTCCTTGTAAAATCCCTTCAATCTCCTCACCAAATTTCAAAGTAATCTTTCCATTTTTTAAAATTCTGTATTCAAGTTCATCAGGCATATATCCATATTTAGAAAGATCAATAAAAGCAAGAGAACCACTCTCGGGTTTCTCAAGATGCAAACTTCCAAAAATATTATTAAGATATTTATCAAACAAATCAAAATTACTATTAATATAATTTTTCATTTTCTTAATCCAACCAGAAATTCTACTATAAAAAATATTAAATATCTCTACATCAATTGGACTAACAGAAAAACGTGGACTATTATTCAATTGATTCTTCATAAAATCTCTAAACTTTTTATTGTTAATAACAAGATTTCCCATACTACTATCCATTAAATTTAATGTCTTACATGGATTCAAATATGTGATTACATTACTACTGTTATTAAGAGCTTTTGATAAAGGAGTATATTTAACTCCTTCTCTCGTAAACTCATATCCTTCTTCAATACTTAATATCCACAATTTATTTTTACGTGCAATCTGACCAATCTTTTGCAACTCTTCCTCTTTAAAACATCTTCCTGAAGGATAATGAGGATTACTTATAACCATAACCTTCGCATCTTTGCTATATTCATCTAACAAATCATAATCAAGTTCAACTTTATCATTTTCATATAAAAGAGGAATGGAAATAAGATTTCTGCTTGTAGCTAAAATTTTATATCTCAAAGTTTTTTCAAGAGGAGATAAAACCACAACATTATCATTAACTTTTGTTAAAGATTCAAAAATAAGTGTGTATGCCATTTCATCACTTGGAACATAAATTATGTTTTCATTATCAATTTCCCATTCATACTCACGCATAAAATATGCACTCATTAATGTTTTATAAGCTTCACCATCATAATAACCTTTTGATGCTTGCTTCTCATACAAATCATAATTTTGTATAACAAACATAACAGCCTTTGGACTTAAAAAATACATATTTTCTACTTCGTGCATTATTAAATCGTAATTATTTGTATCTAAATTTTTATATTGATAATTATCTTTTCTCTTAAGTGCTTCCATCTTTTCTCCTTTCTAATCAAACCATTAATTATCACGCTTTTTATCATCATCATCATTAGATAACACACAATAGTCCTGATTACTTTCTAGAATTTTTATATCCATATCCTCTGAGAACTTAAATCTATTAATTACTCCATTTAATTTACTAGTTGTATCCTTGTTATCACGAATAAATCCTTTAAGGCTTTTAATTTTACTAACAATTTGGAAATTTTTATCAGATATATTTGACAAACCAATTGTACCCGTATTAACTGTCGTAGATATTTCAGTTATAGATCCAACTATAGTTTCAACGGCATCACTTACCTTCTTAGAAATGTTCAAGAAATCTTTCATAAATTCATTAATCTTAGAAGAATCATTTCTATACTCTTCACTACTATCTATAAAACTATCATAATCAAAAATTATTTTATTATCTATAAACTCAAGAATTTGTTTCGCACTACTAGTTAAACTTTCAATAGATGTATTAACATTTTGTGCAATATCCTTAATGTTATTTGCAATAACAGAACTTTCTTCTGCAAGAGTTCTTATTTCTTCTGCAACAACAGCAAATCCTTTTCCCGCTTCTCCAGCTCTCGCTGCTTCAATTGCTGCATTTAATGCTAACAAATTTGTTTGACTTGCAATACTTAAAATTGATTCTGTAAGTGTATTAATTTCATCAACAGCTTTTGCTTTTTGGATTGCTATTTCAAGATCCGTCTTAACATTTCCGTAAATTTCTATTGCCTTATCTTTAGAACTTATAATGTTGTTTTTAATAATGTTTGTTCTTCTAGAGATATCTTGAGTGCTATCATATCCTTTTTCTGCATTTGTTTTTATATTAAACATCTCATCGCTAATTAATTTTGATGAAGCTGTAATCTCTTGAAGAGTTGCATTTGTTTGTTCCATACCTGCATATAAATTATCCGTCTCAGATGAAGTAATGGTTGTAAATTCTTTAAGTTCCTGTGCCAAAAGATCAATATCATTAAATTTTGAATTAAGATCTATTATCATAAGTTTTATAAGTTTCATAATATCTCTAAAAGCAAATCTCATTTGAACAACATTATTAAATGATCTCGTCATCTCATTTTTAGTACCTTTTTCAACTTTCAAATTATCCATTAACTCAAAATTTGTAGTTTTACTAATAATTGTATTTATTTTATTAAGAGGTTTAAGCACAATAAATTTTAAACTCAATAATGATGCCACAATATTGAAAATTAAAAATATTAAAAAAGCTCCTCCCATTATTACCCTATCTTTAACTAAGGTAGCAACTATAGATTTTAATGGTATATATTCTGTTAATTTCCAATTAAAATTAGGAATATAATACGTCACCATTTTATAATCAGTTTTTCCAAATTTTATATCTCCAGTAGCAATTAAATTCCCAATACTTACCTGAGAAATATTTGTTAATATCTCCTCATTTAATAATTGACTTCCTTGTTTATTTTTAAAATCACTAAAAATAACTTTTTTATCATAATTATATATCTCAATAAAACTATCATAAGCTACCCCAAGTTTAAGATCTTCAATTGATTTACTAAGAGTAGAGGTCGGAATAATTCCAATTAAATATCCAATATCTTCATCTTTATAATTTTTCACTCTTATAGTTATAACAATTTCGGGACTACCCTTTTCCTCATTGAAATGAGTAATAAAATTATAATTATTACCCATTGCAACTTTATGTATCTCTTTTGAAAAATCATTTATATTTTTTCCTTCTACGGATTTATTTGATGAAATTTCAATTATTCCTTTTTGATTTATAAGAGATAATTCTCCTACAATATTACCTTGTAAAATTTCATAAGATTTCATAATCGAATATGCATTATCTTTATCAATCTCTTTATATTCAGATGATATATAATCCACTGTCAATAAATTTTGTATACTTGGTATAGTCCCTAAAAGTTGTAAATCCAAACCTATGTTAACTAAATCTTTTTCAATTTCATTTCCAACTACTTGAGTTTGCCCTTTAATCTCTTCAACTTTTCGTTCAACATATTTATCTTCTATAACTTTAAGTCCAAGTACATATCCAACTATTCCAAATATAAAAACAACTATACTAAACAAAAGAACTTTAATCTTAAGTGACATACAGAATTTTCACTTCCCTTAAACGCAATTAAATATATTTCTTAGTATTTGTTATTTTCACATATTTAAAACATTAATTTTCATAATTTATTTAAGGAAAAATATGAAAAAAAGTAAGTAATTACAATAAATTGTAATTACTTACTTCCAAAAACATCATTTATGACTTCATAAATATACCTAAATGGTTTAATTTCCACATTCTTAAGTTTCAAATTATTATAGTTTTCTCCTTTAGGAACATATGCTCTTGAAAATCCAATTCTATCAATTTCCTTAAGCCTTAATTCCATAGATGGTACACGCTTAATTTCTCCAGTTAAACCAACATCTCCAATAAAAACATATCCATTATCAATAGATTTATTTTTTAAAGAAGACACTATGCTTATTAATATAGCTAAATTGACACATTGCTCTCTTAATTTTATACCTCCAGTTGATTTTATAACAACGTTTTTATCAAAAAGTCTTACCTTTCCTCTTTGCTCAAGAATGGAAATAAGAGTATTTAATTGATCTTTCTTTAAACACTCAGATATTCTTGAAGGATATGGAGCTGTTGAGTTAGATACAAGACTTTCAATTTCAACAATTATACATCTATTTCCTTCTTTTATAACACTTAAACTGCTTCCAAAAACCATATCTTTAGAATCTCTCGTTGTCATAAAAAACTGTGAAGGATTATCAATAGAAATCATTCCTTTTTCAGTCATAGAAAAGAATCCAACTTCTCCTGTACTCCCAAATCTATTCTTTGAACATATAAGAGAACGTAACTCTTCTAAACTATCTCCCTCTATCATCAGAACACAATCAACTAAATGTTCAAGAGCTCTAACTCCTGCAAGCTCATCTTCTTTTGTCATTTGTCCAACAATTATAACAGCTCGTGGACGCTTAATATCTTTTGCAATTCTTAAAAGCTCATTCGCACATTCCATAGTTTGTATTGGTGATCCTGGTCTTGAAGAATACTCTTCAAGAATAAAAGTTTGAATACTATCTACGATTATAAAATCAGGATCAACCTCTTTAACAATTTCAATAACATTATTCATAGAAATATCTGAATAAATCCAAATGTTTTCATCAAGATTTCCATCAATTATTCTATTTGCTCTCTTTTTAATTTGACTTTCACTTTCTTCTCCAGAAGCATACAAAACTCTAAATCCTTTTTTAGCTATGTCATAAGCAACTTGCAAAAGAAGAGTTGACTTACCTGCTCCAGGTTTAGCCGCAAGTATACTTATAGAATCTCTAACAATCCCTCCACCAACAACTCGATTAAATTCACTTAAATCAGTTATTATTCTATCACTATTAAATACTTCTATCTCTGAAAGTCTTTGAGCTTTCTTTTTTAATGTGCTTCTAAAATTTATAGTAGAAGATTTTGAATTTGATTTCTTACAAACCTCTTCTTCAGTAAAAGAATTCCAAGTATTACAATTAGGACATCGTCCAGTCCATTTAAGCTGTTCAAATTCACAATTAGAACATATGTATATAACTTTATTTTTCAAATTTACCTCCAATAATTTCAAATAAAGGTAAACTCATTATATCATTTCTAAATTACATTTCTACTACTTCTCTATTATTTAAAATTTTATGTTTCATATAAAAAGCAGTAGGCACAGATATATTAACATTTTTAGCTGCTCTTCTTATTGTATTTTCTTCAGCAACTTGCTTCACACACATTTGTATTTTTTCAAAAGGAAGTTTTGCATTGTGAAAAATTGTATTTGTTGTATCAGAAAATGTTTTTCTGCAATCTTTACATCTAAATCTTTCTTTTGTTACTCCATCTTTATACTTTGTATGTTTTTGGTGTCTTCCAATAAATGTACTTGAACAATACGGACACTTTCTGTTACTTTTATCATTAATTATTTTAAGAAGCGAAATTATTTCCTTCCTGCTTAAAATTGTTTCATTATTAGACTTAAAAATATTTATTAACGCATTATAATCAATTCTGTCTGTATTTTTCAAATAATTAATAACATCTTCTTTCGTTTCTATATTCTGCTCAATTTTAATTGCTTTTGCATTATTATCTATCATGAAAATAACCCCCAGTAGTCATATTTATTGGTGATTATTTCGTATTTTAGAAATTTTATACAAAAAAATATTCACTTTCCAAAAAAATTTAGAAAGTGAATATTAATTTTATATCAATATCTCAATACTTCAAATACATTTCTTATATTTAAAGTTCCATATCCCCAATATTGATTTGGATATTCATATCCTTTTGGAGTATTGGCCGCACTTACAAGAAGCCATATAACCCCATAGGTATTTAATCCAACTTTATTTTTCTTTACAATTCCCCATTCGAGAAGCAAAGCAATTCCTCCTACTGCAACCGCAGCTGCAACGGAGCTACCACTCATTAAAGATTCAATTCCACCCTTTCCAATGGTTAACATATTAATTCCGCCAGCTACAAGTAAAGGACACGTTCTATTATCTAAAGTATATCCTTGTCCTGACTCAGCAACAATTGATGTAAAATCTTGATTATAATATCCAATTGATACTGCTAACTTAGCTGTAGATGGTGCAGTAACCGTATGAGAAGAAGATGAATTTAAAAATTTTGTTTCTGGTCTCAATAATTCTTTAAGAGGAAGATAAGCATCAAATTTTTTGTCTTTATCATCTCCTTCACTTGATATAATAATTTGCCAAATACCAGGTTTTAAATCTTTAAATAACAATTCAACATGTTGAATTAATTTCATTGGATTGCTATCAATTCTATAAATTAATTCCAGTATAGTTCCTTCAAAAAGAAATTTAAAATTATAAGCTGTTCCAAATCTTATTGAAAAATTGTGAGTATTTTCTCCTGATGGAGATACTATTCTTATACTTGCTCTCCCAACATTTTCTAAATATAAATCAACTCTTATTCGTCGTTGTCCTTTATCAACAAACATTTCTATTAATCCAGATTTATTTATATCTCTAAATGTTCCTGTTGCATGAATTTGTTCATTAGCTTGATTTCCCGCAGGAGCAACAACGACAAATCCAATATTTTCTGAATATTTTGTAATTTGATCTTCAAGAATTGTATTTCCACAATGATCACCGCCATTTGTTTGAACCGGAATTAATACAACCATTGGCTTATTATATTTAAACTTTAATTGCTTTAAATAATTCACGGCTAAATACAATGAAACCTCATCAAAAACTGGACCATTATCTAAATTAAAATCTAAATATTCTCTTAGCTCAGCTGATATTTCTCTCATTTTTACTACAACAATATCACTATTAGGAGCTCCTCCCTTAATAAGACCATATCCTTTTGCACTTGTTATACCTGCCATTGCAGTTCCATGACCATTAGTATCCTTTGAAGGCACAATTGAATATGGATCTCCTCCATTCTTATGCAAATTTATTGCGTCAGTAATTTGTTCTTTTGTATAAATACTTCCAAATAATACATCATTTGGTTCTTCACTTGGTATAGTTTGGTCCCAAATTTCAAGAATTCTACTTTCTCCAATTTCATCTATAAACTCTTCATTTAAATAATCAATTCCCGTATCAATTATTCCAACTATTACATCTTGCCCTGTTAAATCTAAATATTCATTACTTTGCACTTGATATATTCCCGCTTCTGCAATTGGAGAAACACTTTGACTACAAAGCATGTAATAATAAGATTGTTCAATAACTAAATTCTCATCTGTTTTGTGTATTTGCTCAAATAAATATAATTTATCTAATGGAACAGAAATTATAGCTATAAATTCACTGTCAGTCTCATTTTCTAAAGGATAAACACAAATTCCCGGAATAATATTTCCTATATTTTTATTTACATATCCTATAAACTCAGCCCTTTGAAGATCATTAAACATATCTTTTGTACATACGTTGACATTAAAATCTTGTAAATCAAAAATATTTATACTTCTAAAATTTTCCTTATCTTCATCTCTCATATCTTCACTTAATTTATTCAATACATTATCTAAACTATCTTGAATTGCACTTAGAGCATTTAGTCCACAAACAAACCCATATCCATAAGCATTATTGGGATATTTTATATTATTAAGCCTCTTAGCTCCCTTTAATAAAAAATATTTTATAACTTCTCCATATAAATTTCTCTTGTTACCTTTTACAATTCCCCATTCCATGAGTAAAGCACATATTCCTGAAACTACTGGAGCTGCAAAACTTGTTCCTGAAACTGTAGAAACTCTTCCTCCTGGAAATATAGCTTGTATCTCTTCCCCTGGTGCTAATAAATCAGGCTTAAGATTACAATGTATGTTATCTAAAAGTCCTCTTCCTGAAAATATAGAAACAGTTTCTGTTCTATAATTATAACTTCCAACAGAAATTACATTATAAACTGTAGCTGGAGATCCTAACGTTCCATTATTATCTGGATCAAGAAAAACCGTATTCTTTCCAATAGATTCTGTTATAGGTAGCCACATATTGTATTGACTTTCATATTCATTAAGTCGTTTTATAGATATTGTCCAAATTCCTTTTTCAATATACTCGCTTCTATCTGAAGTCAAAATTATTTGAGTATCTCCCATTATGTTATAAGTTGTTGGACCAGTTGAAAGAATTAATACTGAATTTTTTCCAATTTTTATAATTTGTGTTCCTTCTGTTAAGGTAACCATTTGACTACTTCCAGTAGTTGGAGAACTTATAGTTATTAAAACTTCTGTCAATATACCTTTATAAAATGAAATTGGTATTAATTTATGATCTCCACTTATTTCTATACGAACCTTTTCTTCCTTATCTCCTATAATTCCACTTTTATGATGAGCAGCTCCTCCCTCATTTCCTGCAGCAACAACAACAGTTACATTATCTCTCTTAGCAAAAGTACCAACGTATTCAGAAAGTAAGCTTCTCCCTCTATGATCTCCAAAATTTGAACTAAAACTTAAATTAAGTACCAATTTTAAATCTTCTTCATCTTGTTTTTGTTTTAAAAAGTCTATTCCTTTCATAATTGTGTGAAATAAAGTACTAGTTGAATCAATATTTGTTGTAATATTAACGCTTATAATTTCACTTTTAGGAGCAACGCCATATAATTTTTTATCTATATTTCCACCTGCACAAGCAATAGATGCTACTGCTGTACCATGACCTTTAAAATCATTTTCTCCAATTACTAAAAATGGATTATCCTCCATTAATGCCAAATTTATTTCTTCACTATTATAAGTCTTTCCAGTGTTAGGATTATGGAGATACTTTATTCTTGTCGTTCCATCTTCATTTCTAAATGCGTCTAATGTGTAATCAATTCCTGTATCTAGAAACGCGATAACTATTCCTTCTCCTTCTAAATTTTCCAATATATTCAAATCCAAGACGCATGAATTAAAATTTGAATTTATTGCTCCGAATTCAATTGGATATGAAAATTCAAAATAAATTTTTTCCTCTAATTCTTCAACGATATTTTTCACTATGTGTATCTCATTTATTTTTAAATATAAAATCCCAAAACCATAATCGAGTTTATCATGGTCCAATCTAATTCTTTTAAAAATTTCCATTAATCTTTCAACTTTTGTAGTGTGATATATTATTGGAATACTTCTCGTAATTAAAAAATCTCTATCAACAAGTTGTTTATAAAAATAAACTTTTTCATATATGGAAGGTAGCTCCAAAATAAATTTTAAAATTCTATCCATTAACTTCTCACTTAAAATTATTTATATTTAATAAATTATATTATTAATCTCTAATCGTTACTAAATTATTCGTTGAAGTTAATTTCAATAATTGATAAAATTTATCTGTGTTATTGGAGGTGAAGATTTAAACACAAAAATTTTTAAAGCGCCTGAGCTAATTTTAGCTGACGAGGACGGGGTTAATCGAAAATCGGCGGATTCCCTGCGGTAATGTCTATCGTTATTTATCTTACAAAGCTTTAAAGCAATTTAAAGTACAAAGGGATAAAGGACAAATATATTTTGTTTAAAAAATTTTTTAAGGAGGTATATTTATGTGTGGAATCATTGGATATGTTGGGAAAAAAAATGCTGTTCCAATTTTAATTGATGGTTTAAAAAAACTTGAGTATCGTGGATATGATTCATCTGGAATTGCAATATATAACGATAACTCTTTATCAATACACAAATCAAAAGGAAAACTAAAAAATCTCGAAAATAAAATTGAAGGAAAAACTCTTTATTCCAATTTAGGAATAGGACATACTAGATGGGCAACTCACGGAGAGCCTGCTGATGTAAACTCTCACGCTCACACAAGCACAAGAGAAACAATCGCTGAAATTCACAATGGAATCATTGAAAATTATTTGGAGCTAAAATCTTTTCTTCAAAAAAATTCTCAATGCGTTTTTAAATCTGAAACAGACACTGAAATTATTGCTCATTTAATTGATTATTTTTATGAAGGAAATTTATTTGACGCTGTTTATAATGCCACTCAAAAAATGGAAGGGGCTTATTCAATTGGTGTAATTTGCAAAGATGAACCAAACAAACTAATTGGAGTTAGAAAAGATAGTCCTCTTATAATTGGAATTGGAGAAAATGAAAATTTTATAGCTTCGGACATTCCTGCGATTTTAAAATATACAAAAGATGTTTTATTAATTGAAAATAATCAGTTTGCTGAAATTACAAAAGATAATGTAAAAGTTTTTGATAATGATAAAAACGAAATTAAGTCAAAATTTTTCAAAGTTACATGGGATGAAGAATGTGCAGAAAAAGAAGGATTCGATCACTTCACTTTAAAAGAAATTTTTGAGCAACCAAAAGCAGTTCATAGAACGCTACACCACAACATTAAAAATAATGAAATTCATTTTGAAAATATAAACATAACAAAAGATGAACTTAAATCTTTTAACAAAATTTATATCTTAGGATGTGGTACAGCATACAACGCTGGTCTTATTGGAAAGTATGCTCTTAAAAAATTTGCTGGTATAAATGCAATGTGTGAAATTGCATCAGAATTTAGATACAACGATCCAATTATTGATGAAAATACTCTTGTAATTTGCATTTCGCAATCAGGTGAAACTCTTGATACTCTTCAAAGTTTAAGGCTTGCAAAAGAAAAGAGAGCAAAAATTTTAAGCATAGTAAATATTGTAGGCTCATCTATCACAAGAGAATCTGACTATATTTTCTACACTCTTGGAGGACCTGAAATAGGAGTTGCCTCAACAAAAATATTTACATGTCAACTCATGGGACTTTATTTACTCTCTCTTCATTTTGGAAATCTACTTAGAAGAATTAGCGATGATGAAATCAAATTTTATATTAATGAACTCATTTCAATTCCTGATAAAATTCAAAAACTTCTTGATGATAGTGAAAAAATTAAACAAATTGCATCAGAACAATTTCAAAACGAGTCAATATTTTATATGGGAAGAAATGTTGACATGGAAATTGCTTACGAATCAAGTCTAAAGTTAAAGGAAATTTCCTATATAAATTCATTTGCCATTGGAGCTGGTGAACTTAAACATGGAACAATTGCTCTTGTAAAAGATGAAACTTTTGTAATTTCTTTTGCAACTCAAGAATTTTTATTTGACAAAATGATTTCAAACATTAAAGAAATAAAAGCACGTGGTGCCTATGTTCTTACAATTGTAAAAGATGAATGTAAAGATATTTCTGATTTATGTGATAAAGTTTTGAAAATTCCTTATACCCTAGATATTTTCACACCAATTTTAAGCATAATTCCAATGCAACTTTTAGCGTACCATATTTCTGTTATGAGAGGAAATGATGTAGACAAGCCTCGTAATCTTGCAAAATCCGTAACTGTTGAATAAAAAATAAGAAGCTACACAATGTGTAGCTTCTTTCTTTGATTATTTAAAAATATAATTTTCTCAAGTATCACGTCGTCAAATCTAATTTTAAATTCATCACTTTCCATTATTTCTATAATAATTTGTTCAACTGCTTTCTCTCGACTTAAGAAGGCAGTATTATTTTTAAATTCTTGAGTCCAAAATTTTAATCCTTCTTCATCTGGAAATCTTCCAAAAATGAAATCATATATTTTTTGGATTAAAACCTCTTCTTTAATTCCTACGTTAAAATCTTTTTCAATCTCTCTTCCATTTAATATAAATAAAACTTTAAAATAATTCAATTTATCATCAGTAACTTCCATATTATATTGGTCCTTGTAAAATTGTTTTAGAAAATCTTCCTGAGAAATATTAAAGTGATTCAATATATCAAACTCTCCCTCAACGAGATTAATTTTAGATAAATTATCTTGATCACTACAAATTGTTTTAACAGCTGGAATTAAAATTAATTTTTCAACTCCCTTTTCATAATAAGTAATAACAATATTTTTATAGACAGTGTTAGGAGCTAACCCCTCTAAAATAATTTTGCCATTACTATACTTAGCAGTTATGTTTTTAACATTAACTGAAAATTTGGTATTATAATTCAAACTTCCTTCAAAATTTTCATTTAGAAATAATTTTACATAATTATCTCCCATTTTACTTTTATTAAGCTCCTCGTAGTTCATCACATATAAGGTTTCATGCTTATAAACTTCTCTACTACTTACCTTAGAATTTTCATAGACTTCTTGATAACGAGTATTTAAAGGAATTTCTATTTCTTCAATATTTAAAGATGAAATTCTTGTTTTAAAATCTTCTGATGAAAACATATTTTCTGCAATTAAATTATAAGCTTCCTCATTTTTCAAATAATATGTGGACTTATAATTTTCAAATTTTTCTATCCAATTATTTAACTCATCACTACTTATTTGAGTTAAAAATATAGCGGAATACATTTTCTCTATATATTTACTTGGAGAATCATTTGAATATAAAATTTGTGGATCTTGCAAAATTCTTAAAATAAATTCTTGTGGCGTAACCTCTCTAGTTAAAATCTTATGTTCCCACATATAAAAATCACTAGGCAATATAGATCTTTTAAATGTATATTGTAATGTTTGAGATATAAACTGTTTTATTGGATCTGGAGATTTTGATGTTTTAAAATCTTTAATAAGCATCGTATATTTTTCTCCATTTTGTGCCTCAGCTTCAATATATAAAGAGCCATACAAAAAATCTGGAATAAGACCCGATACTGTAATTTCTCCATCATTATAAGTAACATCATACCCGTACATTGAACTAATAGTTTTAGCGTTATCTAGAAAATTCCTATTAAAATTATCCGAAGTAATTGATATTGACGTATCTGTAATTTTAGATGAATTCACTTCATTTGCTGTAAACAAATAATCTACATAATCATCTGTCTTGTGTATAAAATTGTCAATATCTGTCTGTAAAACTTCCTGAGCTTTTGCAAAAATAAAATTCGAGTTTGAATCAACTATGTAAATACCAAATAATAAAGTTAAAAACAACATAACATTAGATGCAATTTTATTTAATGCCATACAGTAATCAACTCCTTTTTCATACTCATATTAAATATCGTAATCTCCTGTAAAAATATTTATAAAACTCTTCACATTTTTTCCATAAAAAAAGTTTACCTATCTTGGTAAACTTATCTCATATTATTCTCAATATTTGTAATAATATTTATAAATTCTTGTTCGTTCATCATTTGATCTACGATGACTTTCAGAGCCAAGTCTTCTGAACATTCTCTTTTTATAAGTTCTTTATATTTACTTATCCAGAAGGCTAATCCCTCTGAATCTGGAATTCTATCTACAATTACTTTATAAAGACCCTCAATTTTACTCTCAATAGTTGGCCTTTTATCAATAAACTCTCTTTCATTTAAAATGTTAGCCACAAATTCTCTAAGATTTGTCTTCCTAATCCTTATATTATTTACCCAATACCAAAATCCTTTTTCATCAGCCTCTCTATCTAAAGCATTTTTATAAACTCTTTTAACAAATTCATTTAAATCACTTGTTTCTTCAAGAGTTTTAAATTTCGAAATATTTATAACAGCTTTTTTATTATCTTTCGTGTCAAAATAAATTTTTAATCCGCCATATTCTTTTCCTGGTATAAAATTTTCAAGAATCAATTTATTATCGATAATTTTTAAATCTATTCCATCTAAACTAACCTTAAAATTTTTACCACCATTTACAAGAGGAAAAATTTTTTCATTTAAGTAAAATGTTCCTCTTATATCTTCAATGTTTGACTTTTTTAAATCTTCCTGAGATAAAGTAAAATTCAAATTATTTTGATCTACTTCAGGATTTTTCAAAGTCATAAAAGAACCTTTATCTATCATCTTAGGATTATCGGAATCCACATAACTAATAATTTCATAAGTGTATCCAGAATCTTCTTTAAGACCAGTTATATTTAGAACTGTTGTTTTGGCAGTTTTATTTCTAGGTATCTCAACATTTTTAAATTCTACTCCATTACATTTTAAGACTAAATGAAGTGGATAATATTCCTCATCAAGTTCGTTTTTCGTAATTCTAATTTTTGCACTATTTACTTCAGCTGACTCAACATAAGATTCAAAATTAAAAGTTGTTACTCTATGGGGAGAGGATAAAAACACACTTTCATTTTTTTCATCAACATTAAGAACATATAAATTATAATCCGTGCCACTTTTAAGATTTTCAAAAATCATTTCAAGATAATTATCGTAGCTATAAAAAAGTTCTCCTTCAACTATTTCCCCACTATCATCAACCCCAATTGCTTTTAAATTTTGCGGAGAAAATTCCTTTGAAACATTTCCAGTAAAACAAACTGCATTTGACTCTCTAATAATATTTGAATCTCTAATTTCTGGAGAATATTTTTTAGAATAATCCACTGAAGAATTTACAAAATTAATTCTCTTAAAAATAGTAGAAGAGTTCTGAAGATTTTTAAAAAGAGTTAAATTATGTAGAGCAATATTGTTTAAAACCAAATTATCAATCGTATTATTTATAGCAACTTCTTGATTATTCCCTAAAATCGTCATTCCTGTAAAAAGAGTTTGAGGTAACTCCCTTCTATTTACAATACGACGAAACTCTATCAAACTTTTTTCGCTATCATTATTTTTAATAAGTGTAAGTTTATTATCTCCATTTATTTTAACTCCCTGAACAACAACAAGAGATGAATCCAAAACATTTTGAGAACCAACAGTTATAGTTATTTCTCTAGAAGAATTTGATAAATCTATATCATTAACAATCGTAATATTTCCCTCAACAATAATTTCAGAAATATTTTGATCATTGAGAGCACTTCTTAATTCTTGTTCATTAGTTACGATAATTTTGTTTGTTAGATTATTAATTTTAGAAGCCACTATTAAATCTTCATTATTGTTATCTATCGAATAAACTGGAGTTGTTATAAGTCCTAATGAAAAAATTGGAATAGTTGAGATAAAAACTTTAGATAATTTTTTATACATAAAATTTCTCCTTAGTAAAAATCCTCCGAATATCACTAGAACTTATTGTAATTCATTTGTAATTAAATTGCAATATTTTTCGACAAAAGAAAAGGGCTTGTCTATATTAAAGACAAACCCATAATAATTAAAGACCTAAATCTTTTACTCTATTTTTGAACTCTTGCTCATTAACCATTTGATCAACTAATATTCTAAGAGCCATAGCGTCACTATATCCAGTTTTTATTAAACCATCGTATTTATTTGTCCAGAATTTTAATCCTTCAGCATCTGACTTTCTATTAACAATAACTTGATATAATCCGTTGATTTTATCTTCAGTTGTTTTATGTTTCTCTATAAATTCCTTTTCATTTAGTAAGTTTTTCACTAAAGTATCAGAAGTTATAGTCTTTTTCTCTAGACCAGTTACCCAATAAGCGAATCCTTCCTCATCAGCTAATCTGTCTAGAGCATAGCGATAAACGTCTGTAACGAATTGTCTTATTTTTGTTTCACTTTTCTTAGTTGTAAATTTAGCTACCTTAATCGTTCCCTTACGTCCATCCCTGTTTATGTAAGTGATATCAAGGTTTGAGTATTCCTTCTCTGGAACCAATCCTTTTAATTCAAGTTTACCATTAACAAACTCAGCTGTTACACCTTTAATGTTTGTTGTAATTTCTCTTGCATCTCTTAAACTATTGTAAGCTGTGTTATTTGATACTTCTAAAGTTGCTGTTACATCTTTTATAGTTGATCTGCTTATATCATTACTTGTAATTTGTGGTGTAACTATTGTTGAAGATCCATTATTTCCTCCACCTGTTACAAGTGATGAATTTAATGTTGTGAATGTACCTTCAGATAATTTAATTGTTTGACCTGTTTGACCTGCTGCGGCTTGTGCTGTATGAATCAATTCATAAGTATATGATGTGCTTGAAGTGAGTCCAGTAACTACTTCAGTACTAGCACCCTTATTAAGATCTTTAGGATAACCTACTAAATTACTACCTTTTGAATCTTTAACATATATTTTAGTAGTTCCTGTAGCTGGTACTATACCTACTGGAATATTTATATTTGCACTTGTAGTTGTAATATTAGTAACTGTTGTTTTATTTGTTCTTATTTCTTGTCTTGTAAGTTCAGTAGTTCCATCTTTAACTATAACAACATAACTAGTATCAGGTTTTAACGTTAAACTTTTAAATAAGTGTGAAAAACTATTAGTAGTGACATCAACTGTTACTTTCTCAGTTTTTGATACATTTTGTGTTAATGGTAATTCTTGAATTTCTACATCAACAGTAGTTCCTGTTATTCCTGTAACTTTACCCTTTATTTCTACTTCCAATAAATTATTTACTTTTATAGAATCCAATGTTGCTACAACATTTTTAGCTATTGATATTTCCTTTTCTACAACTACAGTAGATCCATCTTTAACTTGAACCACATAAGTCTCACCTTGTTGTAAAGTTAAATTATTAACTGTATATGAAAGATTTCCATTATTAAGAGGTACCTTTTTTACTTCACCTCCAGGTACTATATTACCTATCTTTTTATCTATAATTTCTATCGTAACATCTGTACCAGCTATTCCTTCTATAACACCATTTACAGTTATTTGAGTTAAACTATCTACTTTTACATCTAGAGTTGATACTTTAGTTTGAGTTCCATTCGTTTGAGTTTGAACTGTTGTAGCTTTAACAGCTTGTCCACTAACTCCTGCTCCTGTGATCATAACTGCAGCCATCATACTAACTATTAACTTTGATAACTTGTTTCTTAACATATTTATCTCCCCGATATTTCAAAAATTATTTACTTCATTTTGTCATATCTGTCAGTCACTTCATGTTTAATATTCTAAATTATTTGTTATAATTTTGCAATACTTTTTTATTAATTTGTTAATATTTTTTACAAATTATCTGTTGAAAGTTACATTATGTAACCATTGTAACGATGTATAAATTTTTTAAAATTTCAATTTCTTACATTTAAAAACAAAAATAGGCCACTTAATTTAAGTAGCCTATTTTTTATCTTTTCATTATTTGAACATATTATTTATTCCATTACATGTACGATTATTATAATATAAACCTTTCTATACAAATTAAAAATATACGATTATATCCTTTATAAAATATAGTCTATACATTTGTATAGATTATATTTTTTATATGCAAAAATTATTTTTATATTGTTTCTTTTTAAAAATATTCTATAATATTTATATAGAATGTATTAACATTGTTAATTTTTTTAAAATTAACAAGAAAGGAGATTATATTTAAAATGAAAAAATCAAAGAAACAATCAAACTTAAAAGTACTAGCAACAACATCAGCATTAATTGGAGTTTGTTGTGTTGGAACTGGACTTAATGCAGAAACAGCGTCAGCATCAACAACTAGAATTTCTACAATAAATACATCTACTCAAACAGGTAGTTCTTCACTTGGTACTAGATTATTGAATAGTATCAAAAGACCTTTTACTGGAGCAGGTAATTTACTTGGAAGAGCATGGAAATCACTAAAAAGTTGTTTTGGTTTAAAATCCACTTCTTTAAATCAAGATATTGAAATGCAACCAGTAAGTAACAGTGATAAATCTAAAACTTTAAAGAGAGGTCTTAAACCTATCTACAGCTCTAGTAAATCAAACGTAAATAATACTAGATCAACTGATAATGTTGAAGAAATACTTGATGATAAATATCCTATATATACATCTGTAAAAAAATATAATCCAAAATCTGTAGGTTCATCTACTACATCAAAACAACCTGACATCCACTATGCAGATTTAAAATTCGATGATTTAAATTCTACTAGTGATGTTAGACCTCGTACTACGCCAGAGACAATATATACACAAGTAAACACTGGAGGTTCATCAAAACAACCTAAAGATGTCATATACGCAACCTTAGATTTCGGTGATTCAAATTCTAATAATGGCGTTAGACCTCGTACTCAACCTGGAACAATATATACAAAAGTAGAAACTGGAGGTTCATCTACTAAAAATAAAATAACTGTAACAGCGGATGTTCACACTCCAAGTTCAGGAACTACACCACCTCCTCTACCTCCAAAATCATCAGCACAAAAAACTGGTATTGATAATAACGGATTTGATGAAGATAATAATCATACAAAGGGTTCATCTTTTTATCAAGAGTTCTTAGTATTATCAACTGATGATGGTGGGTCAAACGGTCCTAAAAAACCAAAAAGAATGTTTTTAATGCCAGAATTTGAGACTAATCAACATGGTGCCAATCCCGATAATGATCCTATATATCAACCAATAGGTGATTTTACAAGTACTTCTCAAACTCAAACATCATCAACAGGTTCAGGTGGAGGAAATAAACCACCAGTACCAGCACCTCGAACAAAATTACAAACAAAACAATAATTTTCAAAAATAAAAGGATAGAATCAAAAATTGGATTTTATCCTTTTGTTTTTTGATTTAAAGTTATTTGAAATTTATACGAAAATATTACTAATAAAAATTTTTAAGGATATGGAGGTTTTAAAATTTATGCGTAAAAAAAATTTAAAACCAGTAATAACAGGGAGTGTTTTAATAATACCAGTACTTTTAAGTAGTGCTGGACTTAATGCTAATGCTAAATCACATCTTCCGAAAATTCATACTGGAAACTTAGGTGTTAAAGCTGCTATGCCTAAACTCAATACATCAAATCCAGCTACCAAAGGTCTAAAGAATATTGCAAATAAAATAATAAATAATACTCAATTTAAAACTTCAAACCCAAATGTAAATAATGGAAATAAAACTAAATATCCCGTAGATAGATGTAATAGTATTTCTCCTAACCAGACTGGTAATAGAGGCAATAACTCAACTGATGCTAAGAATTTAGCTAACATTAATAAAGGAAAACTTAATAATAATCTAAGCAACATTAATAAAAACACTAACTCAACCAAAACTAATAACAATACAAATGAGGGTCCAGTTTACGAAAATGTTTTAACTATAAATACACCATCAAGTAATAAAAATCCACAATCTACATTATCTCCAAAAAATAGACCACTACCACCTATACCAGGTTCTAATTCTAGTGGAGGTTCAGGCAAAAGACCTACTTATAATCCAAATAAAGGAAAAGCCCCTGCACCACCAACCGATGTAGAACCTTATAGACCAGGAAGTACTAATAATAAAAACAAATTGACACTAAAACAAAATAATAATGGTAAACAAGAGCCAATTTACGATGAAGTTCCTAATGATCCTATTTATGAGGAAATTCCTGGTGGTAATGAGCCAATTTATATGAATACAGGAAGCTTCGGTGATTCTATATATGACATTCCAAACTAACAAGGAGGTAAAATAAATGAGAAAAGATAAGTCTAAAAAAATATTAGCCACTGCACTTATTCTAGGAATTCCAGTAGCAACAACTATGATAAATCAAAATGCTAACGCTATGATGGGAGGAAAAAAACCAGCACTTCCACCCAAGCCAACTGTAACTACACCTATGTTTAAACCAGCAGTTGCTCCTAAACCTTCAGCTTCTGTAATAAATGCAAAACTTAATAATAACCTATCAACTACAGGTTCAAAGGTTAATACAACTGGAACTGTTTCTGTAGTAAATTCAAAACATAATAGTAGCTCCTCAACTACAAGTTCAAAGGTTAATACAACTGGAACTGTTAATGTTAAAAACTTGATAAGTCAATTTAATGAATTAGGAACAATTGGCAAAAATAGTGGAAAATCTAAACAGCCATTTTCACCTAAAAATGATAAAAATGTAGTTAATAATACTGTAGAATCATTATTTTCTAGTAAAAAACCTGCTGCACCTTCTACACCAACTCCAACACCTGGAAAACTTGACTTAAATTCTAAAATTCCATCTAGTAATGCTTCAACTCCTGATCCAAAACCAAATACAACACCTGGTAAAATTGACTTAAATTCTAAAACTCCAACTAGTAATACTTCAACTCCTGATCCAAAACCAAATACAACACCTGGTAAAATTGACTTAAATTCTAAAGCTCCAACTAGTAATACTTCAACCCCTGCTCCAAAGCCAGAACAAACTGTTGGTAAGCTTGACTTAAGTTCTAAAACTCCTACTAGCAACACTTCAACTTCTACTCTAAAGCCACAACAAACTGTTGGTAAACTTGACTTAAGTTCTAAAACTCCTACTAGCAACACTTCAACTTCTACTCCAAAACCAGAACAAAATGTTGGTAAACTTGACTTAAGTTCTAAAACTCCTACTAGTAACTCTTCAACTGCTACTCCAAAACCAAATACAACACCTGGTAAACTTGATCCAAATGCTGGAAGTCATTTAAATGGATTATTTGAAAATAAAGGGCCATCTTCACCTACTACAAATAAACCTACTGGAAACTTAACAACATCTGGAAAACCTTCAACTACTACACAAAATTCAGACACTTCATCCTCAACAACAACTAAAACACCTGGAAAACTTGGTTCAGATGCCGGAAGTCATTTAAATGGATTATTCGGAAATAAGGGAACTTCTTCTAACTCTGGAAAAGCTTTTGAAAATACAGATCCAAGCGTTCCAAAAGCTCCGCCACTTACAACAAATACTACGACTACAACTACAACAAATACTACAACTACTCCTAGTACAGGAGCTCCAAATATTCCAGATGCTCCACCACTACCTCCAGGAGGAAAGATTCCACCAGTAAAAGGACCTACAACATCAACTACAAATACTACAACTACAACTAACACCAATAAAAATTCAAATACAACTCTTTCAACAAGTAGACCAGGACCTCAAACACCAGCTGGTTTTATGGACGAGCTGAAACTAAAATTAAATAAAAAATAAAGAGAGATGACTAAAAATTTTAGTCATCTCTTTGTTTTATTTATTCACATTCTCTAGTTTCGTACTAATTTAAAATTATTTTCCGTTCTCATGGAGGTAATACGATCTGAATTATTTAAACATTCTTGTATTTTTTGAACGTAAAATTTTTCTTCTCTCAATCCTTGAATCTTAATTTTATCATCTATTATTACAAAAGGAACTCCCGTTACATTAACATCCATTGCGTATGAAGCATCATTTGAATAATCAACATAACATTTCTTTACTTCATCATCACTAAAATTATCTGGCATTCCTAAAGCATCAAATATTTTCTGTATATTGTCAATGTTACTTATATTATCTAAATGTTCAAACATCATTTGATATACAAGATTAATGTATTCAGATTCCTTATTATATTTTTTAGCTAATTTTGATAAAATTAATGCCGATTTTGTATTGTATTTCATTTTTACATCATTAATTTTTATTCCATAGTTATTTCCTATATTACCCAAAATCTTAAGAATAGAATTATAATTTGGTAGTACTGTAAACAAATCCGTAGTTCTAATTCCTTCTTTAGGTATATCTACATGTAATTCTTTTGTGTAATATTCAATTTTCAATGGATATTCCTTTGATAATTTATCAAATATTGACTTACAAACATAACTAAACGGGCAAATAAAATCATAAAATAGCTTTACATTTAACAAATTATTACACTCCCTACTACAATATTTCCTACATGTAGTATTGTTTAAAATTAGTAATTCTACACCAATAAAAAATTACCAATCCAAAAAAATTGATTTAATAATAGCAAATACCTCTCTAATAAGATTTCTCTTTCTACTTATTTTCGAAATCTCACTACCAATTAAATAAACTTTTTTAAAACCAACTCTCTTTGCCAAAATTTTTGATCTCAATAAATGATACTTACTTGTGATTATTAAAATTTCATCTATGTTCCCAATAATATTTCTAGTATTCTTTAAATTTTCAAATGTATTAGTGGAAGAATCTTCAATAAAAATTCTATTTTCATCAATTCCATTTTTCATAAGATATTTTTTCATTACATACCCTTCAGATACTTCCTCATCTATTCCTTTTCCGCCACTTACTATAACCTTTGAGTCTTTAAACTTATTCAAATAATCAATAGCTTTTAAAAGTCTATTTTCTAATACTTTACACGGAGTATCCTTATCTAAAATTTTCGCTCCCAAAACTAAAACGTATTCACAAAATTTATCGTATCCAATTTTTTCATATTTTAAAATCAAATATAAAATCATAAAAATTACAACAATAAATGTAATTACAAAAATAACCAACCATGTCATTATTTCCACCTTCTACATCCAGATTAAAATTTTTCCAAAAATTGCGAATATTTTTTGCCAAATTTTTTAAAACTATATATATTAATTACTTTTTAGAATTTTAAGGAGAGCAATATGTCTTTAATATGCCTTTATTTAGATAGAGATAACATCAATTATAACCTCATAAACTCATTGAAAAAACACAACATAGACTTTCTCCAATACAATTTAAAAAATGATAAAGCTCATATGGAAGCATACAATTTAACCTCTCTTCCTTCCATAAGATTTAAAGATACCTTAATAAACAAAATAACCAAAGAATCAATAAAAAATATTATTAATGAATTCAGCAACTTTGTAAATAATTTGCCTTTAATAAACACTTCTGATAAAGAAATAACCTTAAACGATTTTTACATAGGTAAAAAAAATACTATAAATACAACTTCGCATAAAAATTTTACAAATCAAATTTTAGTCAATACATTAAAAATAACCAACAAAGAGAAACTTATTATGGATTTTAAAAAATTCTCTAAGAAATATAATAAACACAAATAATATTATTATAATAGTAAAATATTATAATTAAGTTCTTATATTAAAATAAACAAAAACACCCTAAATAGGGTGTTTTTGTTATTGAACATTCATTTTATCTCTTAATTGTTTTAAAAGCTCCAATGCTTTTTGAGTTTTTTCAGAATCTCCAGAATTTTTTATCTCACTAACTTTACTTGTAAGTGTCTTAACTTTTTCTCCTGTATTATCTACTGGTTTAGGTTTAGATTGAGGTGTTTGTTTTGTATCTATAGTAAGTGGATTGTTTTTCTTAGCTTCCTCCATTTTTGCTCCATATCCCTCTGCTAATCCTCTAGATAAATTCTTAGCAAAGATTGGATCAATATCTAGTCCTTTTACTGGACCTTCTTTATCTGTAAATGTTACGTTTGTTCTTGCAATTTTTACTCTATTACCATCAACATCTACATCTAAATGTATTTTCCCATCTAAATTAGACACGACCACCTTAGGTTGTTGATTAGCTTTTTCTTCAAAATATTTTGATAATACATTTACTTTTCCAGGTGCATTCATAGTATTTACTATTGTCCCTCTATCTATTGTTACTTCCTTTTTAATATCTACGAATCCTCTTCTTGCACCTGTAGTCCATCCTGTATCTTTTCCTCTTACAACATATTTTGATAAATCAATTTTTTCAGTTGTACCTCCTGAAGTTACCTTAGGTGGTACTGGTTTTAATTCTTTCTTTACTTTATCTAAATCTTTATCATTTATTACTAATTTTTCAACCTTCTCTTCTCTTTTCTTAGGTTCATACGAAGTATTATCTCCACTCTGACTTAACTTATGTTTTAATTCTGAAAGAAAACTATTGCCTGATCCTTTATCTCCATCTTGACCTGATGCTTGTCCAGTTTGATCACCTGATGTTGCCTTTTTATTCGGATCATTATCTAAATCACCTGTATAAGGTTTTGTTGGATCGTCTCCTTTTCCTCCTGTCTGACTGCTTCCTTTATCTTTATCTCCTGTTTTACTTTGTGGATCACTTATGTCAATTTTACTTACTTCTCTTTTTCCTCCAGTTTGCTCATTTCCTTCATCTTTTCTACCTAAATTAACATTTAAGGTACTTGTATGAACTTTAGGGTCATCTCCTTCTCCTTGAGATTGACCTCCTGCTTGTCCATCTTGATTACCTGCTGCTCCCTTTTTATTCGGATTATTATTTAAATCTCCTGTATAAGGTTTTGTTGGATCGTCTCCTTTTCCTCCTGTCTGACTGCTTCCTTTATCTTTATCTCCTGTTTTACTTTGTGGATCACTTATGTCAATTTTACTTACTTCTCTTTTTCCTCCAGTTCCATCTGCACCTTCATCTTTTTCTCCTAAATTAATCTTTAAGGTACTTGTATAAGTTTTAGGGGCATCTCCTCCTTGAGATTGATCTCCCACTTGTCCTGTTTGGTCTCCTGCTGTTTCCTTTTTATTTGGGTCATTATCTAAATCTCCTGTATAAGGTTTTGTTGTATCGTCTCCTTTTCCTCCTGTCTGACTGCTTCCCTTATCTTTATCTCCTGTTTTACTTTGTGTATTAATTATACTAATTTTATTAACTTTTCTCTTTCCAGAAGGTTGACTTGTCCCACTATCTTTTCCATTTAACTTAACAGTTAAAGTACTTGTGTAAGTCTTAGGGACTTCTGCTCCTTCTCCACCTTGATCACCTAGTGTTCCTTTTTTACTTTGATCAATATTGAAAAATCCTGCATAAAATTTTGTAGTTTCTTCTCCACTTTGACTACCTGGTGTTCCCTTTTTATTTGGATCAATATTTAAAGTTCCTGTATGAACTTTTGTCTCGTCTCCATTTACTCCTGTTTGAGACGTTCCTTTTCCACCTAAATTAATTTTCAAAGTACTAGTATGAGTTTTTAAGCCATCACCACTCGATTTACTTTGACCAATTATTCCTTCTTTGTTACGATCAATATTTAATGTGCTTATATAGGTTTTGTTTTGTTCAATGTCATCACCAAATCTTACACTCTTACGCTCATCAATTCCATCAACATCATAAAGTATCTTAGTTGAATAAATTCTCTCCTCTGGAGTCCCTATAGTACCAACTGCCCCAATATTTTGTTGTCCTGTGTAAATTTCTCCATATACTGAATCTTGTTCTGATTGTTTCTGAGACTGTGCTTTCGCTATATCAGCCCCACTAACCCAATTTGGTTTAGATCTATAAATATATTTATGTACTTTTCCATCTGGTCCAATGTATTTATCAACACCAACTTCTGAATAATTCCACAATAATTTAATTTTTGTAGAGAAACCTTCTTCATAAGTTTTAAGCTGACCTTTGGTATTTACAAATTGAACATATCTCTTTGTAGGATCTAATGGACCTTTCACATCCATTACTTGAAAATTATTTGCATCTGTTCCATATTTGTGTGAAATTTTTCCTATTGGTATTCCTGATGATTGATCTATTCCTACTCCTTGTCCTAATGCACTAGTAGAAGTTGTATTCACACCAGTTAACCTAGTTGAAGCTAAATTTTGATTAGGTAAAGAACTAGATCCATCTCCTAACACCGACTGTTGTAATTTTGTACCTGTTCCCATACCATCAACATCGATACCATACGTAGGATTCACTTTTACTATAGGCGATGTAGTGGTTTTCGCACCATTTTTTAAACTAGCATTAGCTGACTCACCTTGAGTCATTACGGCACACACAGATACAGCTAACAAAAGACAAGATGCCTTGCCATAAACATCTAAACTTTTTTTCGTTTTAAAACTCATATTATATCCTCCCGGACTTAGATAATCTCTTGAAAAACTTTTTGTAAAAATAAAATGGATAGCTAAAACTATCCATATCTCGATCAAGAATCAATTCCCTAAAATTAATATTGCTTATCAAAAAATTCCCAATGTAAAAAATACACTTTCTTTATTTGAAACTTATTTTCCTGATACTCGTTATGAATAATTCTGTCCGTTAAATAAATCCAAATTTGCAAAACATTTAGAATTTGAATCCCTTAACCATTCAAATTCATCAACGCATTTTATATGTATTTAATTTCAAAATAAAAACATAAATTCTCAAAACTTCTCCTAAAATATGTAGATACCTGCAGAAGAATATTTTTATTTCCATAAGATGTTAGGTATATTTTATATTATCATTAAAAAAAACGCAATATATTTTTAAAATTTAATTCATAATTTTTAATAGTTGTTAAATTTTTAAATCTAATTCTTTATCTTCGAAAATTTTATTTCAATTTTTGTATATTGTTTAGGAACATTTAATTATTTAAATGAATAAGATTTCATTGTGAATTGGTTTTCACAAAATAAATACTAAGCTTAATTAAGAGGTAAAAATATGGATAATTCTAGATTAATCACAAAAAATGTTGTAAGCACAAATTTATGTATAGTTTTTTCAATAGAAGATGAATTTGGAAAAACTTCTAAATTTACAAAAACACTATCTAATATTAATGAGACTGCTTCTTACGAAAATATTTATGCCGCTGCTTCTGCTGTTGCGAAACTATATGACTACGACAAATATGACGTTAAATTAGTTACTACAAACTTAATAGAAAATGACGTACCTCAAACTTTAGAGGAGGAAGCTATGATTGAAGAAGGTACTCCTGTAACATTACCTGAAATTGATAATGAAGTTGAAGAAGAAACTCAAGAAACTATATAACCAAAAAGAGAGGGAATAAATTATTCTCTCTCTTTTTTTACGTAATTTTCTATTCTTAACAATCCTTTTTTAAGCTCATCTATAGAATTACAATAACTTATCCTTAAACTTCCCTCTCCTAATTCTCCAAAAGCACTACCTGGAACACAAGCAACTTTTCCATCTTTTAACAAATCTACACAAAAATCATAACTATTTTTAGTTGTGATATCTTCTAAGGATGGAAAAATATAAAACGCCCCCATTGGTTTTTTAACTTTAAATCCAATTTCAACAAGCCTTTTATAAACAAAATCTCTTCTTTTTTCAAATTCGCTTCTCATTACTTCAACATCTTTCAAAGCCTCATCAAATCCATATAAAGTACCATATTGAACAATTGATGGTGCTGCCGATGTTGCATATAAATGAATCTTATTTAATTCCTCTTTGTAAGGACTTTTTGAACATATAAATCCTAAACGTAATCCTGTCATAGAAAACATTTTTGAAAATCCTGAAACAAGAATTATTCTATCTAAAAGATCCTCATATTCAGAAATTGTTTCAAATTTTCCATAACTAATTGAGCTATATATTTCATCACTTATTATTTTACAATTCGGATATTTTTTAAGTATGCCGTATAATTTCTCTTTGTCCTCTTTTGAAAGTGCCAATCCAGTAGGATTATTTGGAAAACATAAAATAATTCCATTTATGTTATTATTTCTAAATCCTTCTTCAATACTTTCAAAATCAATTTCTCCATCTTTGTTTATGTTATAGAAAACTCTATTTGCTCCCACAAATTTTAAAGTATTTTCATAAGCTGGGTAACCTGGACTTGGAGTTAAAACATAATCTCCTTCATTAAATAACGTATTAAATGTTACAAATAAAGCTTCACTTCCCCCTGCTGTTAGGATTATTTCATCTGGAGAAAATTTAATAGAATATTCTTCCTCTAAGTATCTTGAAATTCTTTCTCTTAACTCTGGAATTCCTTGATTTATTGTATATTGAGTTTTTCCTTCTTTAATCGCTCTCATAACTCCTTCTTCAATTGGCTTTGGAAGTTTAAAGTCTGGCTGTCCAACTGTTAAAGATACGCAATCTTTATATTTTTTTACCTGATCGAAAAATTTTCTTATTCCGGAATATTCCACATTTTTTACTCTTTTATTCATTTCTTTATCCTCTCTAAAATCCTTAATATTCAATGCCAATTCTAGCTAAAACACCATTTTCATAATAATGTTTTACGCTATCGACTTTACTAACTAAATCTGCATTTTCTATAATCTTTTTAGAAGCATTTCTTCCTGTTAATATAAGTTCTAAATTTTCAGGTTTATTTTTCATAAGTTCAATTACTTCACTTTCTTCAATAAACCCTCCTTGTATTGCTCCTAAAATTTCATCCAAAATTATTAAATCGTATTCATTTGAATATATAAATTCTTTCGCTTTATCAAATTCTATTTTAATTTCTTCTCTTAAAATTTTTAATTGCTCTTCGTTTAAATTATAGGTAAAACTTTTTTTACTTTCAATCCTATAAATTTTAAATTTATCACCGATCATTTCAATAGAATTTAGCTCTGATGTGTGCCAATTTTTCAAAAATTGAACCATCATAACATTAAATCCAGCCCCTATACTTCTAAAGGCTAGTCCTAAAGCCGAAGTTGTTTTTCCCTTTCCTTCACCCATATAAACATGAATATATCCTTTTTTCTGCATCTTTTTCCCTTCTTCTTTTAAAATCATTATACCAATTCTTTGTAATTTATCTAAGGGATCAATTAATTTAAATCCTCTTTCAGTTAAAAAATACTCAACCTTCTTAGGGTAACCATCATAAATAATTTTATCAACTATATTGCACTCTATAAGTTCATTTAAATGTTGAATTAACATTTTTTGATTTATTCCTACAATGTCTTTTTTAAGCTTAGATAATTGACAATTTCCAAATCTAAGTCTCCAAATTATAATCGATTTCCATTTTCCAGAGATCATATCCATTACAAGTTCTAATGGACATGTAAATTCCTCCCTAAATTTCATTTATATCACCCATAAAAAAACTGTATTTTAAAGTAAATTCTACCCTAAAATACAGCAATTAGTCTATCAATATTTAATTAATTTTTATAAGTTCCTGTTATCGTTGCTTGTCCTAATATTTTTCCGTCCATTGCATGAAATAATTCATTAGCATAGAATCCATTTTTTAAATCTAACTTATCACTTAATGCGTAAACAGTTAACTCATAAGTATGCTCGTTATTAGGTGGTGCCATTCCTCCATACATAGAAGATTCTTCAACACTTAACGCATCATTTCCAAGTAAAGATGCACTCCAGCTATTTCTTCCTTGTACAAACTCATCTTTTCTTAATAAACTTGCATTTTCCTCAAGTTCAGTTGTTTTTATATTAGCTGCAACCCAATGTATCCAAGAAAATCCAGCAACAGGTATCGCATCTTTATCCTCTAAAAATATCGCAAAAGTTTTTGTTCCTTCTGGAGCATTTTCAATTTTAATCGGTAAAGAATAATTTGGCATCCCATTTTGAGTAAATTGAGTTCCTCTTTTACCATACTTATCTTGTATTACTCCATTTACAATTCCACTACTTGAAATAGTCATCTTCTTATCTCCTCCACTCGTATTTGAATTTTGTTGTGTACATGAAATTAGAAAAACAGAAAACAAAACTGAAGCTAAAATCTTTAAACTATTTCTCATTTTCATTTTCTCACTTCCTTTCTCTCTTATATGATAAATCCACAGAAAAATTATGAGAAGTACCCACTTTTTTGTAACTATATTTAAATTACAAACCTAATGTATTTTCATGTATAATAAAGATAAATTTTTGAAAATGAAAGGAAAGTTTTAAAAATGAGTTACGATATGAAAAATCCTTATGACATAGCAAGATACATAAAAGATTCTAAAAAATCCACTCCTCTAAAAGCTTACATAAAAGGAGATTTAAATGATAATAATTTTGGAGATTTAGAATTCTACGGATCAAATGGAAACTACACTTTATTTGGCGAGAAGGAAGATATTTTATCTTTTATCGAAAAAAATTCATCTAAAATTAAACAACATAGAATTGAAAATTGTAAGAGAAATTCTGCAATACCAATGCTTAATTTAATCGATATTGAAGCAAGAATTGAACCAGGAGCAATTATTCGTGATATGGTTACAATCGAAAAAAATGCCGTAATTATGATGGGAGCTATAATAAACATTGGAGCTGAAATTGGTGAAGGTACAATGGTTGATATGAATGCTGTTATAGGAGCTCGTGGAAAGCTTGGAAAAAATGTTCATTTAGGAGCTGGAGCTGTTGTTGCTGGAGTTCTTGAGCCTCCTTCAAAAGATCCATGTATAATTGAAGATAACGTATTAATTGGGGCTAACGCAGTTATTCTTGAAGGAGTTAGAGTTGGTGAAAATTCAGTTGTAGGTGCGGGAGCTATCGTAACTAAGGACGTTCCACCTAATACAGTTGTAACAGGATCTCCTGCAAGAATTGTTAAAGAAATTGACCAGTCTGTGAAAGATAAAACTCAAATCTTAGAAGATTTAAGAAGCCTATAAAAAAAGACCATCAAACGATGGCCTTTTTTTATCCTACATCTTCAGATGTTTCAATTACTATATTATCCTTATCTACTTTCTCCATTTTAGAAATAGATACTTCATAAGCTACTTTAGTTATTTTCTCACTCTCAGAAACCTTCTTTTGATACTCTCTACTTTGGAGCCTTCCCCAAATTCTTATATTATCTCCTACTTGTAAATTTTTACAAAATCTAGAATTTCTACCCCACGCTATTGTTGGTATGTAGTCTGACTTATTATACGCCCTATTTACGGCTAAAAGTACATCAGCTATTTCTCTTCCAAAAGGAGTTGTTCTATACAATGGTTTTTTACAAATATATCCATCTAAATATATTTCATTCGGATTCTTACTTTTTTCATTACAAACTGTTATATTTCTAGCAAAAACAGTTAAAATAAGCTTATTTCTTCCATCTACAATTTTATTATAAGATCTAAGCTGTCCCTCAACTACAATTTCAGTTCCAATAGAAAAATCTATTCCAACCATTATTCTTTCTGATATAGTTACGCTAAGTACATCCTTTGAATCACTTAAACGCATAACTTCCATATCAAAATTATAAAATCCTTCCCCAAACATTTCATGACTAAATCTAGGTTTAGCTACTACTTTACCCTCAAGCCATATCCTATTATTAACCAAGTTTGTGTCCATACTACACCTCTCCACATTAGTTTTTAGTTCTCTAATATGTATATTAGTCAATGTATTTTTTATTACTTTTTGACAAGTCACAAATATATTGTAAAATTTATTAACAATTTTTGCAATATTTTAAATTTATTTATATTTTAGTCGTATTTGTTTTTGTTCTTTTTTGCTCACCAGTAATATCTATTTCATAATTGTCGTGATATATGAGTTCTGAAACTGTAACAAACTTATATCCTTGTTTTGTAAATTCTGTTAATATTCTATCTAAATTTTCTGGAGTATAAGCTGTGTTATTATGAAATAAAATTATTGAACCTGGTTTAATTTTATTTGCAACTCGATTATATTCAACATCTAACCCTTGCTCCTTCCAATCTATAGAATCAACATCCCATTGAATTGGAGTATATCCAAGCTCTTTAACAATTTTAATTGAATTTTGATCATACTCTCCCTTTGGAAATCTGAATAATTTATTTCGTGTATTGGTTATCTCATAAATTTTGCTATCAGTTATTTCAAGTTCTTTTATAATCCTATCTCGTGTTATACTCGTAAAATCCGGATGAATATTACTGTGATTTCCTAACTCATGTCCTTGCTCATGCATTTTCTTTACAAGCTCAACATTTTGGTTATTATAATCAATCCATTTTCCAATTAAAAAAAATGTTGCTTTCGCATCATGCTTCTCTAAAATTTTTAAAATCTCTTCTGTTCTATCTGTTCCCCAATTAACATCAAAAGTAATTGCAACCTTTTTCTCTTCTGTATTAACTCTGTAAATGGGTAAAGATTTTTGTTCACTAAACGTAAAAACTGTTGGATTATTAAAATAGGTGTATGTAACAATTACTGTTAAAGCTAAAATCATAAGAGAAACTTTAAAAGACTTTCCGAACTTCCTTCGTACCTTATTTTGTTTATTTGTTTTATTATTCAAATCCTTTTCTCCTTTTAAATTATTTTTCTTTTTAAGTATATGCGTATATAATTTTTAATATTAAAATTATAAGTTTAAATATTTTTTTATTTGTATTATTTTATTTTTAAGATTAGAATAACTATATATGTAAAGTTAACGAGGTGATTCAAGTATATGTTAAATAACATTATAGAATTGGCTGATAATAAACTTCTCATTTTATATATAGTCAAAAAATTAAAACATCCTTGTACAAATACATACATAACAGATATTGTTTTAAACAATAATTTTTTAAATTATTTTCTTCTTCAACAATATTTAAACGATCTTGTTGAAAGTAACTATTTATTGCTTATAAATTCTAAAGATGAAACTCTCTATAAGCTTGCTCCTCGTGGCAAAAAAATCTTAGAAATGTTTCAAAATAGAATTTCTCAATTTAAAATTGATTGTTTTAATAATTACATGAATTCTCTTGAACAGAAAAAACAAGAAATAACTGCTCAAACTAGTTACTCAAAAATTAAACCAAATAACTTCCTATTAGAAATTTCATTTAACAAAAATGATTCTGAACTTTTAAACTTAAAATTATCTTTAAATTCAAAAGAAGAACTTGATTCCATTATTAAAAATTGTAAAAATAATGCTGGCATAACTTATAATTTAATTCTTTCTCATCTTTTGGACCAAAAAAATGATACTTAGTATAAATTTTTGGTTTAAATACTAAGTATCTCTTATCTAATAAACATACATACAAGTTGGCTCTGATCCAGTTTTTATAAATTTTTCATTTTGGGTATATATATCATATTTTAACAATGTATCCTTATCGCTTATTGTTACGTATAAAAATCTTCCAATTTTATTTATACCTCTTGGGCTTCCACAAATTTCAATTCTACTTATTTCTTTAAAAATAGATAAATCAATTATACTTATGGAATTTCCAAGATAATTGGAAACAAAAATCGTATTTCCTAAGTAATCAAAATACATATCTATTGGTGATTTATCAAGGGTTATACTTTTACATTTTTCTCCCGTATTAGAATCATAAACACTAAAAGTTCCCTCAATTTCATTTCCTAAATTGCTTTCACAAACAAAAATATATCGACCATCTCTATAAAACTTTGACTTCATAGGTAGGTTGCTTGTCCTTATATTTCTTACAAAATCATTTTCTTCATAATCAACAAGTGTTATTTGATTGTTATACATATTCGTTACAGAAATTAATTTATTTTTACTGCACAGATCCATACTATGAGGATAATTTCCGCACTTTATTTCATATCTTAATTGTTTTTCAATCATATCATAAATAATCAAACAATTATTTTCACCACAAATTAAATACATATAATTATTTTTAAATTTCAAATCATTTGTTGACATTCCTAAATAATTATGTTTAACTTCCCTATTTTCAATATCAATCTCAAAAAAATTATGATTATCACTTGTGGCAACATACAATTTGTTATTATTTATATCCATTCCATGAGATCCTAATAATTTTTCATCCATACTCAAATAAATTTTTTCTTCTAAATCATTTAATAAACTAACTTTTGAAATATAATTGGAAGAAACATTACAAATATATAAATCAGGCATTCATCCCACCTCAAATATTTTTAAATCCTAAATATACTATTCAAAAGTAGAATTATTTTTTAATTTTTTCTTTAATTTAATTTTATTTATAAAAAAAGGACTGCAAAAAGCAATCCTTAAATTTTCATATTATCTTTCATAAGCCATCTTAGCAATATTAGCTATTACTCTTTCAGCATTTGGTAAATCTTTTGTATATATACTAATTGCAAAAGGTCTATCTCCAAATACAAGACCAACATCATGATAATTACCTTGATATGATCCATATTTATCTGCAACAATACTCTCTGGAATATACCTACCTATCCTTACCCCTGCAGCACTATTTTTTAAATTATCAATTATAAATTGATAATTCGGATTATTATCTTTATTGTAATATAATTTCTTAAAAAATGTATTCATTTCATTTGTACTAAACATATTTCCTGTACGATTTAAAGGATATCCAAGAATTTTTCCATACTCATTATATAAATTTGCATATTGGTTGATACCCGTAATAAGCATATTCGCTGCTATATTATCTGAATTTAAAAGAGATCTTCTTGATAATTCTCTAAAAGTTTGAGGTGGTAGGTATTGGTTAACAACTTGATTTTGAAAAACACCTGAACCACCTTCATAATGTTTGCTATGAACATACTCAACTTTGCTATTTAAATTTATTTTTCCAGCTTGTACAAGATCATATAAAACTAAATTGAGTGGTAATTTGTGAGTACTTCCTGCTTTAAATAATACATCTCCATTTATGTCAAATCCCTGCTTTGTATTAAAATCATAAAAGGAAACAGCCACATTATTAATGTTATTTCCCAAATATTTTACAATCTTATTTTTAAGAACTTGAACTTCGGAATTCATATATATTTTTTCCTCTAAAGCTGCTGCCTTTTCTTGTGCTTTCTTAATTTTTTCAGAGTTGTCCACAATGTATATATCTCTATCAACTTCCTCAAAAATAGCTAAAGCATCTGTTCTCTTTACAGGTAAATTAACATTATTTTTATCCAACTTTATATTCATTAGTGAAACTCTAATTGAAAACTCTGGGCTTTCCATCATTTTATTTACAACTTCATACAAAACATTTGGAGAATCATTTATGTTCCATCTTAAAGTTAAAATATCACTATTTTTCACATTAGATGGATATTGATTCTTATAAACATATAAAATTCTTCCATCAATATAATCAAGCCAATATTGCCTTCCATCTTTCTCTGGTTTTCTACCCAAAATAAATTGATAAATTTTATCTACGAAATCTTCCTTAAGTTTAGTTGACTCCATAAATTCTTTAGATTCCAAAACAAATTTTTCAACAAAATACTTAGCAGAAACTTGTCCAGTTCCAAGCATTTCATACCAATAAGTAAATCCATCTAAATCTGATTCTCTACCATAAAAAATATTATAGGCAGATTCAATAAAATTCCCTAGAAGCTTGTCCGATGTTTTTGTCATAACATTCATAGTAGATGCGCTTACTTTAATATCTAAAAAACACATTCCAATCAAAAACAACATTACAAAATATTTAGAAATCTTTTTCATCCTTTCCTCCTTCTTACAATTTTTTCCTAAATATACAACTTCCAAATAATACAAAATAATCCTTCTCAAATTATGTATTCGAGAAAGATTATTTGCATTTACTATTAAATTTATTCAATTAAAAAGAAATTTTATTCTAAATTAGTTTTAAAATTTAAAATACTTTTCTTAACATCCTCAAGCATTGATTCATATTTAGAAAGTTTTCCCTTTTCTTCCTGTATAACTTTCTCAGGAGCTTTGCTTACAAATCCTTCATTAGAAAGTTTCTTAACTAATCTATCAATTTCAGATTGAAATTTTTTCTCCTCTTTTGTAAGTCTTTCAAGCTCTTTCTTGACATCAACTAAATCAAGCACTGGTATATAAATATTAGACGATGAAGTCACAATCGAAAGAACTTTGTTAGAGTTTATTAATTCCTCATCTATTGAATCTGTTATTTCAATTTCTTTTGCTAATCCTAATTTTTCAATATAAATTAAAGACTCTTCATACAGATTTTTTAAATTTTCCTTAGGAATTATATAAAGTTTTGCTTTCTTTGATGGAGGAATATTCATTTGAGATCTTAAATTTCTAATCATTCTAATAGCTTCTATTATTAGATTTAATTTCTCTTCATCCTCATCAAATTTTAAATTCTCATCATACTCTGGGAATTTAGAAATTGCAATAAACTCTTTTTCATTATCTTTCAAATTAAAGTACAATTTCTCTGTTATAAATGGCATCACAGGGTGCAATAACTTAAGAGAGTCAACAAGAACCTTCTTTAACACCCTAAGCATAATTCCCTTTTGCTTTTCATCTTCACCATATAAAACAGTTTTTGAAAGTTCTATATACCAATCACAAAACTCTGTCCATATAAAATCATATATTTTTGAAAGTCCAACCCCAAGCTCAAACTTTTCAAAATTATTAGTAACTTCATTCACAACATTATTTAGCTTATTTAAAATCCATTTATCCGCTAAGCTATAATCCTCTGAATCTTTATATTTTTCTATCAATTGTTCATCTAAATTCATCATAACAAATTTAGAAGCATTCCAAATTTTATTTGCAAAATTAGATGCAGAATCAACTTTATCTTCAATATATCTAATATCATTTCCAGGAGAAATTCCATTTATAAGCATAAATCTTAAAGAATCTGCTCCGTACTTTTCAATTACATCCATTGGGTCAACACCATTATCAAGAGACTTAGACATTTTTCTTCCTTGAGAGTCTCTTATAATTCCATGAATAAATACTTTTTTAAATGGAACTTCTCCCATATTATGAAGTCCAGAGAAAATCATTCTAGCAACCCAAAAGAAAATAATATCATATCCAGTAACGAGAGTTTCATTTGGATAGAAGTATTTCAAATCCTCAGTATTTTCAGGCCACCCTAAAATTGAAAATGGCCATAAAGCAGAACTGAACCAAGTATCTAAAACATCATTATCTTGATAAATATTTTCTGAACCACACTTTTCGCACTTCTTAACCTCATCAGCAGAAACAGTCATATGATTACAATCTCTACAATAAAATACTGGAATTCTATGTCCCCACCAAAGTTGTCTTGAAATACACCAATCTTTGATGTTATCCATCCAATTGAAATATATCTTCTGGAATCTTTCAGGAATAAAAGAAACCCTCTTATCTTTTACACACTGGATAGCAGGCTTTGCAAGGTCTTCCATCTTAACATACCACTGCTTAGAAATCATAGGCTCTATAATATTTCCGCATCTATCATGACAACTTACATTATGGTTATGATCCTTGATAGCAATTAAAAATCCTTTGTTCTGTAAATCATAAACTATTTTTTGACGTGCATCATATCTATATAACCCCTCATACTCAAATCCATTTTCATTAATACACGCCTTTTCATCTAGAATTTTGATTTGAGGAAGATTATGACGCACTCCAACTTCATAATCATTTGGATCGTGAGCTGGAGTAACCTTAACAACTCCTGTTCCAAACTCCATATCAACATACGAATCACTAATTACAGGAATTTTTCTACCAACTAAAGGAAGAATTACATTTTTTCCTATATATTTCTTATATCTTCCATCTTCTGGGTGAACCATAACAGCAACATCACCAAGCATAGTCTCAGGTCTAGTTGTTGCAATTTCTAAATATCCACTTCCATCTTCTAAAGGATATTTTATGTGCCAAAACTTTCCTTCCATTTCCTTGTACTCAATTTCAGCATCCGAAAGAGCTGTTGTACATTTTGGACACCAGTTTGTAATTCTATCTCCTTGATAAATATATCCTTGATTATAAAGCTTAACAAAAACTTCTCTAACAGCTTTATTTAAATTGTTATCCATAGTAAATGCTTCTCTTGAAAAATCACAAGAAGCTCCCATAGTTTCAATTTGCTCACGAATTTTCTTTCTATATGTATCTGTCCATTCCCAAACTTTTTCAAGGAATTTCTCTCTACCTAATTCATCTTTTTTAATTCCACTTTTTAAAAGTTCATTCTCAACTCTAACCTCAGTTGCAATACTTGCATGATCTTCTCCAGGAACCCACAAAGCTTCATAACCTTGCATACGCTTAAATCTTATTAAAATATCTTGCAGAGTTAAGTCAAGAGCATGCCCTAAATGAAGTTTTCCTGTTATGTTTGGAGGAGGCATTGATATAACATACGGCTTTTTATCTTTATTAACACTTGCCTTAAATAAATTGTTTTCTTGCCATGTATCAAAAATATTTTTTTCAAATTCTGAAGGAATATATTTTTGTAATTCTTCTTTCATTTTAACCCCCGTAAAATTACCATGATTACCAATATTTTTTTCTTACTTTAACATTATCCTTATTTTATCACATAGAATATTAATGTCAAAAATATTTATATTTTAAACTGAATAATCAAGGTAATTTTTGGAATAATATAACTAATGTTTAACAAGAGGTGATTGAGATTGGATTTTTATTTTAAAAAAGCAAATGACTATTATAATAAAAAAGATTACAAAAAAGCTATCTCCTTATATCAAAAGTCAATTGAAACTCAAGGGAGCGAAGCTTGTTCATTATATAATTCTGCCGTATGTTACATTAAATTAAAGGAATATGATAAAGCAATAGAACTTTTAAAACAAGCTATTGACATAAAAATGGATCATAAATATCTTTTTAATTTAGCTTATTGTTACTCTTTACTTGGAGATAACGCAAAAGCACTTACATATTTTAATTGGTCATGGGCATACAACAATGAAGATTTTGAATGTAAAAAAGCTATATCAATGATTCTTGACTCATATAACAATAGTACAAAATAATTTTTAAAAAATAATAATGGGTAGATTTAACCCCCATTAAAACTACCCAAAACTTTTATATTAAACTGAAAATTCCCATATAATTCTTTCTTTTTTGTGATCTTGTTCAAAATTTTCAATATCAAAATAATTTCCTGTCTCGCCAAAAGTTGTATCCACTTCTATCCACTCATTTGATTCTTCTATGTATACTTCATTCCAAGCATGGTTTATCCATTCTTTACCATCAAAACCTTTCCCAACAACTATACGTGTAGGTAAGTTTATACTTTCAGCAAAAACAGAATATAAACTTGCGTAATCAAAACATATTCCCTTCTTTGTTTCAAATGCAGAAATTGCACCTGATAGATTACTAAAGTCTTCATTTAATATATCTTCTAATTTTTCATCATCATACTCAAGCATATTCACCACATCATAATATAACTTCCTAGCTCTGCTATAAGAGCTATTTATATCCGTAGTACTTTTAAGTGCATATTTTTTTATCTCATCATTGCTCATAGTAGCCTCATCAATAGTAACTCCGTTATATAAATACTGAATATTTTTTGTACCAATAGTTTTAAATGTATCAAAAATAGGATTAAAAATATTAAGCATTATTTCATTTAAATCATACTTAAACGGTATTATCACTTTTGTTGATAAAGTATTATATAAACTTGATGAGTTTATCATCTTATTAAAATCACTGTCTTCTCTTAAAAACATAGACAATGTATTAAATGTAAACACAATAATAAGTACATTTAATATCGCTCTTGGAAGTTTTACAATTCCAAATATTATAAATCTAAACATACGTGGCAACTTACACAAAAGTTTATAGCACTCTACCATAATATTTTTAAAAATCAATACGTATATGCAATTACATATACCTAAATATACAAAAAATACCATAGCAAATAATATTATTTTTAAAATAAAACTCCAAAACGTATCATCAATATATTGTAAATTTAATGTTTGAAGTATGAAATAATACAATTCGTATGCTATGAAGTTATAAGACAAATAAATTCCATATAAAGAAATTATCTTCATATAAAACTTTATATCCCTAAATAAATAGTGAAACTTAGCATATTGTACAGTACCCTTGATTATGGATAATAAAAACAAAATCACAATAATAATGGTTACAATACCATTATTTAAGGTATTTAACGCTAATTCAAACACCCAATAATCCCCTTTTTAAATATCTGATACTTTTTAAATAACCCTCTCTATTATTTTTGTAGCTAAATCATAATCATATCCCTTATTGATTAAATGACAAAATAGCTTATGTCTCATTTTAAATCCTTCAGATTTATTTTTAATAGATTCATATTTTTTCTGGCAAATCTTAACGCCTATTTCTATTTTCTCATCATCAGATATTTTTAAGAATTCCTCTTTTAAGAATTCTTTATCTAACCCTTTTAAAATCAGATCAAAAAATATCTTCTTCTCTCCATATTTGGATACATTTTTTCGTATGTAATTTCTTGCATATCGCTGGTCATTTATAAAATTATATTCAACTAAATATTTTACAACTTTATTTGCGACATTCTCCTCAATGGATTTATCTATAAGATATTTTTTCATTTCCTTTTGTGTTTTATCATATCTGTTTAACAAACGTAATGCTAAATTTTTTGCAATTATAAAATCTTTATCCATAATTATTTCCTTTTAAGAATGTGAATTGTCGGATCATTTAAATATTTCTTACAAATATCCATAAGTTCATGTGAATTCATTTTCTCTATTAGCTCCAAATCCTCAAGATATTTATGAATATTTTTATGATAAATTAATTTATCCAACAAATAAAGCCCGAGTTTTTCATTATTTTCAATAGTTGAATATATCGCCATCAATTGTAATTTTTTCATAAGTTGTAAATTATATTCATCAAAATGGTTTTTACAACTTTTAATTTCCTCTATACAACTATTAATAATCTCAATAACTTTATCTATATTTTTGTCATTAGTCGCACAAAAAATATACATTCCTTTAAATTCATCACTTAACTCTAATTGAGTATATATATCATAAGCTAAACCCTCTTCTTCTCGAACCCTCTTGAACAAAATAGAGTTTGAGCTCCCCCCAAGTTTATACTCAATAATTTTCAAAAAGATTTCCTCTTGCTGTTGTAAAGTATTGAAGGTAAAAAGATAGGTTATTGTCCCCATATCCAAATCTTTTTTCTCAGTTACTATCTTTGTAGGAATATTACTTTCATGAAATAAATCATTTCGTATTAGTGCCTTCCTTTGCCAGGAGTTAAAATATTTTTTCAGCAAATTAATAACATAATCTTCATCATATGGACTTACTAAAACCATGTATGAGTTATTTGGAACATAATATTTATCATAGAACTTCTGTAAATCCTCATGTCTTACTTTGTTAAGTATCTCTTTTGTTCCAGCAACGTCATACTTTAAATAAGATTCTTTAAAAGCCACCTCATTTAATCGAAGAAAACTAAACTCTTCATAATCAGCTTTACAAGAATCTATCTCAGAAATTATTATGTCCCTCTCTATATTTATCTCATTATCATCAAACTTTGGATTCATAATCATACTGGAAATTAACTCTATTGCCTTTTCGATATCAGAACAAAAACCATTTATGGTAAAAATTGTTGTTCCATAATCAGTAAAAGCATCATAATCCCCGCCTAAAAATTCAATAATTCTGTTAACTTCATAATCACTAAACTTTAAATTTGATCTAAATAGCATGTGCTCAATAAAATGACTATATCCCCGTTCATTATCAAGCTCGTACGCACTCCCTATTTTAATTCCTAAATTCAAATTAAAAAACTTACAGTCCTTTTTTAAAAGAATAATTTTCAATCCATTATCAAAAACATATTCTTTAAAATTAATCTCCAAATTTTCCATACTTTCTCCTAACTTAAACATAATACATTTTTTTGTAATTTTTTTCCAGATAGCAGATATTAAATTTATAAGTTTTTCATATATTAATTTTTATTTAATTTTATACCACAAAAAACTATGGTTTAAATAATAAACCATAGTTCATTAAAAACATTTATGGAAGTAATCCTATTTCTTTCATGCGTCTTATGTATTCATCACTCTTAAGCATTTGTTTTAAAACATCTCGTCTTGAACTCTTTTTAATTTGATCCATCCAATAATTCAGTCCATCTTTATCAGGAGTTCTATTTAAAATTATTTTATATATACGATTTATAAATTCTTTGTTATTGATGCTTATATTTTCATTTCCATCAACAATACTTAAAATAAATTCAGTAGATGATATTTCTTGATTAAGTAAATTTTTTGTACTTTTTGAAAGCTCAGATTTAGTTGGCTCTCTCTGTAATAACGTTATATAAACTAATTTTACAAAATTTTCGGTAATTTCATTCTTATCAAAATTATAATAAAACGTCGTACTAACATTTCTTAAAGCTACATTATTTAACTCATTTTGGAAAAACAAATTAATATTAAACTTCAATACCTCATCAGGTTCAAAACCTTTCATACTCATATATACAAATTGTTTAAGCTTCCCTGATGTAACCACATATTTCTTTTCAAAAGATACTTCAAAATTTTTATTTACTTCCGGATAAACTAAAACAGCCTGTACATTTTTAAGAGTATCCCACGGGTCATCAATTTGCATTGCTATCATTATTTTATCTTGATCATGATATAAAAGTAATGGTTCTGATACAAGTTGTCCACTCTTAAAGCTTTCATTTTTACCATTAAGAGTCCCTATGTTCTTTATATTTTTCTCAGAACGATTAACAACTAACGTTACCCCTAGCTTTATATTTTTAAGCGAAAATGTTTTATTATTACTTTGAACAACTATTACATAATTGTTTTTGGATAAATTATATGTACTTACCGGTAATATTTTTTCCCCATCTTCAATGAAAAATTCTTTAATAGTTCCTTCTATATCTTCTTTAAGCGTTACATTAAAGAGAAACTTATTTCCTCCTGACATTGAACTTAAAAATTCTATATTCACATCAACTTTTTGAGAAGTATCAGGGGATGCGTGAACTTTAAAAGTTATAACTAGTAGGAAACAAAACGAAAGAACAAATGCTAAAATTTTATTCCTATGACTTAACAATAAATCCCCTCCAAAATATTAAACATTTAATTACAATTATATATTATTAATGTCAATTTTTCTATTAATAATTTACAAAAAGATTAAATTAATTATTTTTTACTTATCTCTTGAAAATAAATAATTTTTACTATATAATAACAATTAGCAATTGAAAATGCATTGATAAAAATAATTTATATATTTTGGAGGTAATTATGAAAAAATTTGTTTGTAGTGTTTGTGGATATATAGCTGAAGGATCAGCTCCTGAGGTTTGTCCTATTTGTAAAGCCCCTGCTTCAAAATTCGTTGAGCAAGTTGGAGAAATGACTTGGGCTGATGACCACGTTATAGGTGTTGCTAAAGGTGTTGACCCAAGAATAGTTGAAGGATTACAAATGGGCTTTGAAGCTGAATGTACAGAAGTTGGTATGTACTTAGCAATGTCAAGACAAGCAGACAGAGAAGGTTATCCAGAAGTTGCTGAAGCTTATAAGAGAATAGCTGTTGAAGAAGCTGAGCACGCTGCAAAATTAGCTGAACTTTTAGGAGAAGTTGTTGACAACTCTACTAAAATAAACTTAGAGAAAAGAGTTGCTGCTGAGTATGGAGCTTGTCAAGGTAAAAAAGATTTAGCTACATTAGCTAAGCAATTAAACTTAGATGCAATTCATGACACAGTTCACGAAATGTGTAAAGATGAAGCTAGACACGGAAGAGCTTTCAAAGGTCTTCTTGAAAGATACTTCAAAGCTTAATTGTCTAAAAAATTTAAACCTACCAAATTTATTGGTAGGTTTTTTTGTGTTTAAAAATAGGAATTAAAATTTATATTTTAAAATTAATTTTCTCCAATATTAAGTTTTAATTTATTCATTCGACTATTAAAAATATATTTCAAATCAAAAGTTTATCTAATTTTTAGATTTATCACTCTTATGGGAGAAAATCACTTATGAAAATTTTAAAAATTAATTCTAGTAAAGAAACTATTTCAAATAGTAATACAAAAAAATACTATAAAGCAATATCACTTGCTTCATTATCAACACTTGCATTAAGTTTCGTAGCTCCAGCAGATATTGTTCAAGCTGTTATTGGAAAAACTGGTACTAATCAAACTGTTAGATTTTATGGATCAAATGGAAACAGGGTAATAAGAGCACCACATTCACGTACATCTAATAGACCTACTATTCTTCCTAATGGAAGTAATAATCCTTTCAAGAATACTAACCCTTTTAAGACTAATAACCCTTTCAAATCTAATACTAGCACTAATCCTTTTAAAACTAATAACCCTTTCAAATCTAACACCAATACTAATACTAGTACTACTTCTAAACCTAATAGTAAACCTACAACATCAACAGGAACTCAAACTAGCTTCGGTGTTAATAAATCTACTAATACTCCTAAACCAAAACCACAAGCTCCTCAATTTCCTTTAAATGATGATGGTTTTGATAATATTTCTTTAGGATCTACAAGTTCAACTTCTTCAAAAGGATCTCTTTCTGTAAATGCTGGAAGTTTATCTGATTCAGATGGAAATGTAACTACTAATAAAAAAGGATTGTCTAGTAAAAACAAATTAGTTCTTGGAGCTCTTGGAACTACTGCAATTTTAGGTACTACAATAGGTTTAGCTGCTGGTCTTACTCCTAAAGGAGATTCAAGTTCAGGAAATAAAGACACAACAATTCCTCCAAATTCTGTTCCAACTCCAAATGCTCCTACTTATTCAACAACTGGATTTGTTAATAATCCTGATGGATTTTTATTCATTGATGAAAAAGCTTAAAAAGACACTGGTTTTATCAGTGTCTTTTTGTTTTTTTAAATTTTCTAAAAAATTTTTCCTCATTATCTATTAAGCTTCTCATTTTTCATTCGAAATATTTAACATAATTAATTTAAATTTAAAAATGGATATGTGTTTATCACAGGGAGGTATTATTTATGAGTAATGTTAAAAAGAATAGTAAAAAAGATTTCGCTAAAAAGGCTGTTGCTTTAGGGGCTGCTCTTGGTGTTGTTGCTGGTGTTGGTGCTGGTATTGCTGGTGCTGATGAAGCTCACGCTGCTAGAAGAGGTCCTTCAACTTCTGCTTCTACTTCTGCTTCTACTGAATCTACTTCCGATTCTTCTACTAAGAGACCTAACTCTAACGCTTCTACTTCTTCTTCTAGAGGTTCTAGATCTTCTGGTTCAAGAAAAGTTTCTGCTAAAGTTGCTAGCAATACTCAAACTGAATCTACTGGAAGCA
>JAGHEJ010000095.1 GCA_017889345.1 Clostridiales bacterium
CTCTTCTTATCTCTCATAACACTAAATTTAACTCCATATTTGTTTAATTCTTTTTTAAGCTCTTTAAAATCTTTATCCTTAAGAGTAATACTTTCAAGTTGTCCTTTCTTAACTAAATCTTTTAATGGAACTGAATTACTTTTAACTTTTTCATCTAAATAGTTTGATAATTTCTTCCCTTGTTTTTCTGCTTCTAAATTTATTTTCTTAAATACCTTAATAACTTCATTTAACAAAAGTTTTGAAACTCTAATTTCCATATTTATAGCTCTATTACTTATTTCTTCATTTACCATAAGATCACCACCTTAAAATTGAATCTACCTTAAAACTCTTATAAAACTTTTCCTCCTTACTTAAATAACTTCCAAAAACATAAACTAAATCTCCATTTCTATAATTTAAACTCTCATTTCCATAAAACACGCATCTTATATACTCACTTCCTCTGTTTTTAAACAATATAAATTTTGTTTCTATAACTTCTTTCTTATTTCTAAATACTTTTCTTCTCTCTATTTCTCCAAGTAAACTTCCTCTAATACTAATCTTCTTTCTCATACCTACCTTCCTAAAAAACAAAAAGAGATGCTTTCTTGCATCTCTTAATTATCTAAATATTAAGTTGTAATTATTTTAAATATTTCTCTGCTTCTTCTCTAGTTAAATCATATTTTTTCATTAATTTTTGAACTATAATCTCATCTTCAAAATTCAATTCTTCTCTATATATTTCAATTATTTTTTTTATACCTTCAGCTATCCCCTCTTCTCTTCCTTCCTGTCGTCCTTTAATTACACCTTCAGCTATCCCCTCTTCTCTTCCTTCCTGTCGCCCTTTGACTACTCCTTCAGCCATTCCCTTTTCAAAGTTATCTCTAGCTATTTCTTGTTCTCTCATTAAAAGTGTCATGAATTCCGCCCTCCATTCCTTGTTTTCCTTTATATTTCTTATCTTTTGTTCTATCTTTTTTATAAAATTATTTTCATTAGTTGCTTCTTTCTCAATGTATTCTAAGAATGATTTTGTATCTTCACTTCTTTCTTTGTAATAATCTTTCGTGTTGAAAAATACTTTGCTTGTTCCATCTTTTAAGTATAATTCCTTATTTTCATTACAAATATTCTCAAAAGTATACTTAGATAATCCTTTTCCAAATGGATCAAATTTGCAGATAAATATAACGATACTCTCTTTTAAATCTCTATAAATTTCTCCCTTTTCTATAGCGTTTAGATCTATCATCCCTTGGTAATATCTGCTTCTCTTTGCTAAATCTTTCTTATTTACCACTTGCATTTCTATGTTATAAATTCTATTTTCATCTTCAACATAAACATCTAGTCTTACACTTTTTGCATCATAATTTATGTCAATTGTCTTTTGATTATCTATGTAAGTTATTTCTCCAATCTTTTTGTCTAAAAGAATTTCAAGGGTTTCTCTAC
>JAGHEJ010000076.1 GCA_017889345.1 Clostridiales bacterium
ATATTGTTGTAGATTTAGGAAAAGTTCAAACAATTAGTGAAGTTAGAATGGCACATGCTGAAGCAGGAAATGAAAGCCCTGATATGAACACATCTGACTACACAATAGAAGTTAGTGAAGATGGAGTAAATTTCACAGAAGTTGTTAACGTTAAGAAAAATTCTTCAGCAAATACAGTTAACACATTCAAAGCAATTCCAGCAAGATATGTAAGAGTAACTGCAACAAAACCAACTCAAGGTTCAGATTCAGCTGTTAGAATTTATGAAATTTAAGTTTATGGGGTAGGTAAATAAAATTATTTAAAGGCAACTAGAAGAGATCTAGTTGTCTTTTGTCATACATAGACGCGAAACATTCTAAATTACTTGTAAATCGATTTCAATATTATTATAATGAAAAATATATAAACTAGATTGGAAAAAAGGAGAGTCTAATGTATAAAAGAGATATCTATACAGTTTTGAAAAACAAAAGAATAGCAAAAGATGTTTTTTGTATGGTTTTGGAGGGAGATTTATCTTTTATTACGACTCCAGGACAATTTATTAATATCGAAATAGAAGGTTTTTATTTAAGAAGACCTATTTCAATATGCGATTGGGATGATAAAACAATAACAATAATTTATAAGGCTGTAGGTTCTGGAACTAGAGCTATGTCAAATATTGCAATAGGAACAAAATTAGATATTCTTACGGGACTTGGAAATGGATTTACTATTTCAACGGGAAATAAAAATCCATTGGTTATTGGTGGAGGAGTTGGAGTACCACCTTTGTATGCTCTTGCCAAATTTTTAATCAAAAATGGAATAACACCAAAAGTTATTCTTGGATTTGCAAGCAAGGATGATGTATTTTATGAAGAAGAATTTAAAAATCTTGGATGCGATACATATGTAACAACTGATGATGGAAGTTATGGAATAAAAGGAAATGTAGTAGATGTGATTTCAACTTTATCTGACTATGACTATTTTTATACTTGCGGACCATCACCAATGTTAAAAGCAGTTTCAAAAAATACTAGTTGTTCTGGTCAACTTTCTTTCGAAGAGAGAATGGGTTGTGGTTTTGGAAGTTGTATGGGATGTAGTTGTAAAACCCTTACAGGAGAAAAAAGAATTTGTACAGAAGGGCCAGTATTGTTGAAGGAGGAAATTTTATGGTAAATACAAAAGTGGTTTTATCTGGATGGCAAATAGATAATCCTGTTATTCCAGCAGCTGGAACTTTTGGATATGGAATCGAGTTTAAAGATTTTTATGATATAAATATTCTGGGAACATTTTCTTTAAAGGGAACAACAAAGGATCCACGTTTTGGAAGTCCAACACCAAGAATTGCAGATACGTCTATGGGAATGATAAATTCTATAGGATTACAGAATCCAGGAATTAATGTACTTATAAATGAAGAATTACCACAACTTAAAAATTTTTTCAGAAAGAAAGTTATTGTAAATATTTCAGGCTTTAGCATTGATGAGTATGTTTATTGTAGTAAACTTATTGATAAAGAAGAGCAAGTTGGAATAATTGAAGTTAACGCATCTTGTCCAAATCTTGAATGTGGAGGTAAGCCATTTGGATTTGAAATAGAAAGCATTAAGGAATTAACAAAGGCGGTAAAAGAAGTTACGATAAAACCAGTTTATATTAAATTAAATCCCAATATAACGGACATTGTTTCCATAGCAAAAGCTGCAGAAGAATCTGGAGCTGATGGAATTACACTTATTAATGCCATTACAGGAATGAGAATAGATTTGATAACAGGAAAGCCAGTTCTTGCTAGTATCATGGGAGGGGTTTCTGGTCCTGCAATTTTTCCAATTGCCCTTAGAATGGTTTATCAAGTTTCTCGTGCAGTTAAAATTCCAGTTATAGGTATTGGTGGAGTTTCTACAGCAGAAGATGTAATTGAAATGATGTATGCAGGAGCAACAGCTGTTCAAGTTGGTTCAGCTAATCTTAAAAATCCATATGTATGTAAAGAAATAATTGAAAATTTACCAGAAGTTATGGATAGATACGGAATTAAAGATTTAAATGATATAATCGGTAAAGCGTAAAATTTTGTTTTTAAATATGGTAATAAAAAGTGCGGAATTGTAAAACTTATTTGGTAGATGTTATTCTAGTATAATTTTATAATTGTATTGGAGGTATACATATGAGTTTAGGAAATAATTTATTTAATGCAAGAAAAAAACAAGGGTTATCTCAAGAAGAGGTTGCAGATAAATTAGGTGTAAGTAGACAAACAATTTCAAAATGGGAAACAGATGAAACATTGCCAGATATACAACAAGCGAAAAAATTATCATTTTTATATCGTGTATCTTTGGATGAATTAATAGAATTTGATTATGAATCAAAAGAGATTGAAAAATTAATTGAAAATACCGATGAAAAATTATATTCTAAAATCAATTGGACAAATTTATGGTCTAAAAAATATCCAATTTTATCAAAGTATCATGAAGAAATCCAAGTTGATAAATATGCTTATAAAATAGAGAATTTATTAAATGAATTTAGAAATGAGTATGGATATACAGATACCGATACCTTCTTAATATTTAAAGACATTTTGTTTTGTATTTTTAATAACCAAAACAAATAAATTATCTAATGTATTTTTCAATTTTAAAAATTAATTTTTTACAGAGCTAATTTTAAAGTGGCTCTGTTATTTTTTTTGATTAAAATTTTAAAAAATGTGTAATGAATTTATATTTTTGTCGTCTTACTTATTGTAATTACGTTGAAGATTAATTTGTACAGATTAAAAATTATTTTGATAAATGATTTGTGTGAGTGAATTTGAGAGGGAGATGGTAATGGAAAATGTAAACCATGAGATATGTGAAAATAATATTATGGTTGATGAGTTTGCCAGCCTTTATGAAATTTATTATGAACGTGTCTTTAAATATATATTTTACAGAGTAGATGAGCAATATATGGCAGAAGAATTATGTAGCGAAGTTTTTGAAAGAATTATAACAAAATATAATAGTTTTTCAGGAAATGAATTAAGTCATGATAGTTGGGTTTTCACTATAGCGAGAAATACCATAACAGATTATTACAGAAAAAAGAAGAAGGTATTTCATTTTTCATTAGATTATGTGATTAACATGATTTCTTCAAAACCATCTCCTGATGAACTCGTACTTACGGAAGAAAATAATTCTTATTTAATTAAATCTCTGAAGAGATTAAATGAAAAAGAGCGTTCTATAGTTTCATTTAAATATGGAGCAGGACTTAAAAATATTGAGATTGCAAAATTGATGGGGTTAAGTGAATCAAACGTAAGTATTATTCTCTATCGTAGTTTAAAGAAACTGAAAAAATTTTTGGTTAGTGGGGGATTTAAGTATGAATAATGAATTTAAAGAAATTGAAGATCTATTAGATAAAGCAGATGTTGGTAGTGATAGATATAAACAAACTATTTTTAATAAATTAAAATTTAAAATGGAGACTGGAACATTGAAAACAAATAATAATTTGGAAAATGATTTTGTGAATAAAAGGAAATTTTTTAAACCTGCTAAAGTTGCTACTTTAGCTCTAGGAGTAGTTTTGGTAGGAACTGGAGCTGCTTATGGTAGTCAGGTAATTTCTTCAATCATTGAAAGGTTTATAGTTGGTGATACAGAAATAGTTCAATATGATATGGATAAATTGGAAGATTTTTCATTTAATGAAATGTCACTTGAAGCTATTCAAGAAGGATTTAAAGGAAAGTTATTTGATAAAGATGGAAATGAGGTTTTATATGGTGAACATCAAGAGTATTACAATAAAGATGGAGAACTAATTACAACTTTTGGAACAAAAAGTTCTACAGATGGTAATGATGAGATTGAATTTTTCGCTTACACAGATAATGATTCAGATATTGATAGAGTATTTACATTAAATGAAATTAAAAATAGTGCTAGTGAGAATATTAAGTTTCCAACTTATTTACCAGAAGGATATGATTTTAAAGAAGGATTAAGTAAATTTAATGGAAACAGTATTGAATTGACATATGGAAATGATTCAGGTGAAAGTATAACTATAAATATTTCGACGTCTAGAGAAGCAACTAATGGTGTTGTAACTATAGAGGAAGTGATAGAGAAAAATATTAATGGCAAAAATGTAGTTTTAACAGGCAATGCTGCATTTTGGGAATCAGAAGGTGTAACGTACCAATTATATTTAAATAGCGATAAAGATGAAAATAATTCTATAGATATTGAAGAGCTTTCAAAAATGATAAAATCAATGAAATAAAATTTAATTTAAGAGATGCTTTTGCATCTCTTTTGTTTTATCAACTAAACAATTTACTCAATACAACATGTGATGTAAAATGAAGAAGGATAAGAAAACGTTATACAAATTTTCGAGGGAGAGATAATTTTTAATGAGAGATAAAAGATGTAGTAGAGAAATTGTAGAAGAAGAATTATATTATCAAATTAAAGGAGTAGATTCTTGTTTTAAACGCATTGAAGAATTTAAAAAATATGTAGAAAATAAACTTTATGGAACAGATGAAATAGCTAAATATGAAAAAATAAGTTTAATAAATGTAAATTATAATAGTATTATTAAACGTGAATTAGAAATTATAAACTATAAATATACATTAGGTAGAGATTTGTCAGAATTACATAAGGAATATTTAGTACTTTTAGATCAAGTAGATAAAATAAAATCTAATTGTGGTTTTTTTGATGCTTATGTGTTTGCACTTGGAATATTATTTGAAGAAGGTATAGAAAAGTTTGAAAAATTAATTATTATAATGGATGAAT
>JAGHEJ010000077.1 GCA_017889345.1 Clostridiales bacterium
TGTACAGTATTAATTTGTACGGCAACTCAACCAGAATTTGAGAAAAATGGTTTAATAAAAAATTTCGACGTAATTGAAATAATAGATGATACATATAAGCTTTTTGATGATTTAAAACGTGTTGAAGGAAAATTTATTGGTAAGCAAAGTGTAAAAGATGTATGTGAAAAAATGAATTCGTACAAACAAGTATTGACTATTGTTAATACAAAAAAGCATGCAAAAGAGATTTTTGAAAATTTAAGTGAAAGTGAAGGGAATTTTCATCTTTCAACTAATATGTATCCTAATCACAGAAAAGAGATTATTAAAACTATAAAAGAAAGATTGAAAAATGGAGAAGAATGTAGAGTTGTTTCAACTCAACTAATTGAAGCTGGAGTTGATGTTGATTTTCCAGTGGTATTTAGATCAATTGCAGGAATTGATTCAATAGTGCAAGCTGCGGGAAGATGTAATAGGGAAGGGAAAAGGGGAAATTCAATAGTATATGTGTTTAAACCTGATGAACAATCCTATTTAGGTTTAGGGTATTTAAAACTTACATCACAAATTGGAGAGGGAATAATAAATAAATTTGATGACATATTGTCGATAGAAGCAATTTCTAAATATTTTTTAGAATTATTTAATAATACAACTCATAGACAGGATAAACATTCTATTTTAGATATGATAGATAAACGTAAAAAAACAGAAATAAATTATGATTTTGAAAAAATATCAAGTGAATTTAAGTTTATTGATAACATAGGTGTACAAATTATTATTCCAATTGGAGAAGGAGAAAAATTATTGAATTCTCTTAAGTATTCTGAAAAAGGTATTAAAAGTATTTTGAGAAAATTAAATGGATTTTCAATCAATATTCCTAATTATGTTTTGAGACAATTAATAAAAGATGATTATATATATCAAATTTCTGATGATATATTTGCTTTGAAAAATTTACAAATGTATGATTATAAATTAGGATTTGATAAAGATAAATTAGAAAGTTATGAATATATTATATAATTTTAAGGAGGAATTATATGGGTTTTACTTTAAGAGTTTGGGGAGATTATGCGTGTTTTACGAGACCTGAAATGAAAATAGAAAGGGTTAGTTATGATGTTATAACTCCATCTTCAGCTAGAGCTATATTTGAAGCGATTCATTGGAAACCTGCAATAAAATGGGTTATAGACGAAATAAATGTAATTAAACCTATTAAATTTCAAACAATACTTAGAAATGAAGTAAATAATATTATTTCTGAAAAAGCTATTAAAAATTCAATTAAAAATCCAAATGATAGTTTTTACATAGATACAAATAAAAATAGGCAACAAAGAAATTCAATGATTCTTAAGGATGTTGAATATGTTATAAAAGCTCATTTTGAAATGACTAAATATGCTGGTGAAAGTGATGATGAGAAAAAGCATTATAACATTTTTTTAAGGCGTGCTAGAAATGGAGAATGTTTTAATCAACCATATTTAGGATGTAGGGAATTTTCATGTAATTTTGAACTTTTGGAAGATGAAGATTTTTTGCCACTTAATGAAACAAAAGATTTAGGATGGATGCTTTATGATATAGATTTCGTAAAAGAAAGTGATTCATATAAAAAAGTTGAAAAATATAATCCGATATTTTTCAGAGCTGAAATGGTTGAGGGTAAAATATGTATCCCTAAAGATCTTCAAAAGGGGGTTAATAAATGATTCTGAAGGAATTAGTGGATTGTTATGATTTGATGATGAATTCAGATAAATTTCAAGTTGCCGATTTTAATTCTAGTATTAAAAAAATATCGTTTAAATTTGTTATCAATGAAGAAGGTTTAATAAAACAAGTTTTAGATTTGCAAGAAGATAAGCAAGGTGTTTTTATGTCAGTTCCTTTGCAAGTTACTAAAACAAGTGGGATACTTCCATCATTTCTTTGTGATAATTCTAAATATCTTCTAGGATACTTTTATAATAAAGATAAGAAAAGTTTTCAATACTTTGATAAAAATTTTGAAGAATCTAAAAAATATCATGAAATTATTTTAAAAAGTATAGAAGATTCAAAATATTACAAAGCTATTATGGGATTTTTTGAAAATAAAGATAAAAATATTGAAAATGTTCAAAAAATGGATGAAGAATGCTTGAAAGGTGGTCTTATAGTTTTTTCTCTAGATGGAGATAAAGAATGTATTCATGATATTTATGAAGTTAGACAAAAATTTATAGAATATAATTCTATTAAAAAAAATAATACTCAGTCTAAAGAAGAAGGAATTTGTTTAGTATCAGGTAATCTATTAGATGAATTATGTTCTAAGTATGAAGTTATTAAACTTAAAGGTGGTCAACCTGCTGGTTCATACATATGTTTTGATGGTTCAGATTCTTATAATGAAAAGGTAAATATTTCATATAACTCTATGTTTAAATATACAACGGCTCTAAATACTTTACTTTTAAGTGAAGATAATAATTTATATATGTCTGGTAATACTGTTGTATTTTGGAGTGATAAAATCGGATGTAAAGAAGAAGAATTTTTCCCTGCATTTATGTTAGAAGAAAATGAAAGGGATAATGAAATTGAATATAATCAGGAGGGAGTTGATGAAATTGAGAGTGTAATAAGGCTTATTAGAAAAGGTATGACAGTTGATGTTGATAAAATTAATTATGACAGTTCAATTAATATGTATATATTAGGTCTTTCACCCAACAATGCTAGAGTTTTTATAAGATTTTGGTTTAAAAATTCTATTGGAGATTTTGTAAGATTATCAAATAAACATTTTGAAGATACAAAACTTAAGAGAAAACGAAATATTGGCAAAAAAAATTTTGTTTATGAAGAAGTAGGGGTGAAAATCTCATCAATATTAAAAACTATAACACCTTATGGTAAAACTCAAAATGTACCAAATACTTTAATTAATTCTCTTTTTAAGAGTATTTTGACAGGAAATGTTTATCCTATATCTATTTATAATCAAATTCTTGGAAGAATAAGAGCAGAGGCGGGAGAAGATTTCGTTATAAATCATATAAGAGTTTCATTTATAAAGGGATATTTAAAAAGATATTATAGACTAAATAAATTTAGAGATAAAGAGGGGGAAGTAACTGTGTCATTAAATACAAAATCTACAAATGTTGCATACAATTTGGGAAGGATTTTTGCAATACTTGAAAAAATACAGATGGATTCCAATAATGGAAGTAATATTAGAGAAAAATATTTATCTGCAGCATCTTCTACACCAAAATCTATTTTTCCAAATTTATTAAATTTAGCACAACATCATATAGCAAAAATTAAAAAAGAAGGTAGTACAAATTTTAATTATTATGACAAAATGATAGGGGAAATATTATTAAATGTTAATGAGTTCCCAGCAATATTTTCAAGTGATGAACAGGGAATGTTTATTTTAGGGTATTATCATCAAAGAGAAGATATATATACAAGTAAAAAAGATAGGGAGGAAAATTAATTATGTCACTAAATAAAAGATATGAGTTTGTAATATTATTTGATGTTGAAAATGGAAATCCGAATGGGGATCCTGATGCTGGAAATATGCCAAGAATTGATCCAGAAACAGGTCATGGAATTGTAACAGATGTTTGTATTAAAAGAAAAATTAGAAATTACATAGAAGTAGTTGAAGGAGAAAAACAAGGATTTGATATTTATGTTAAAAATGGTGCTGTTTTAAACGAACAACATAGAAAAGCTTATGAAGCTTTTGATTTAAAACCTGAAAATAAAAAACTTCCAAAAGATGAAAAAGTTGCAAAAGAACTTACAGGATATATGTGTAAAAATTTTTATGATATAAGAGCTTTTGGAGCAGTGATGAGCAATGAAGTTAATTGTGGACAAGTTAGAGGTCCAATTCAATTAAATTTCGGAAGGAGTATAGATCCTATTTTTTCTCAGGACTTAACAATTACTAGATGTGCAGTTACCAATATAAAAGATTTAGAGAAAGGACAAACAATGGGAAGAAAACAAGTAGTTCCTTATGGCTTGTATAGAATGGAAGGATATGTTTCAGCACATTTAGCCGAGAAAGTAACAGGATTTAGTGAAGAAGATTTAAATATTTTATGGAATGCTCTTATAAATATGTTTGAATATGATCATTCTGCATCACGAGGTAAAATGGCAACAAGAAAATTATTTGTTTTTGAGCATGAAACATCGCTTGGAAATGCTCCATCTTATAAATTATTCGATTTAATAAAAATTGAAAGAAAAGATAAGTCAAAACCTGCTAGAAACTTTGGTGATTATGAAATTAATATAGATGATAATAATCTTCCTAGTGGTGTAAAACTTATTGAAAAACTTTAATTATTATGGATTATTTAATGATTTCAGGAATTCAACATTTTGTGTTTTGTCCACGTCAATGGGCATTTATACATATAGAGCAAAGTTGGAAAGATAATGTTAAAACTTTTAAAGGACATAAATTTCACGAAAAAGTTGATGATCCATATGCTTTTGAAAAAAGGGGCGAGCGTATAATCTCTCGCTCTATTCCTTTAATTTCACATAAATTGTGTTTAAAAGGTATTAGTGATTGTGTGGAATTTCACATAAGAAATGATAGTTTAGGAGTTAAAATTTCAGGAAGAGATGGTAGCTATGATATAATTCCAATTGAATATAAAATCGGTGATATTAAAAATGATGAAAGTGATATTTCTCAACTTTGTGTTCAAGCTATTTGTCTTGAAGAAATGTTTAATACAAAAATTGAAAAAGGGTATCTTTATTATGGTAAATTACGAAGAAGAGTTGAAGTTGTTTTTACAAATGAACTTAAAGAAAATGTTAAATCATTAGTTAAAAAAATGAAGTATTATTTTGAAAATGGAATAACACCAAAACCATGTTATAAGAAGCACTGCAAAAATTGTTCGTTATATGATATTTGCTTACCTAAACTAAATTGTAAATATGATAAAGTTAAAAATTATATTAATTCACACATTGAGGATAGTTAAATGAGAAAATTATTGAATGTATTATATGTAACTAATGAAGAAGCTTATTTATCAAAAGATGGTGAAGATATATCTATACTTATACGTGATCAGAAACCTATAAAAATTCCAAGTCATAATTTAGAAGGAATTGTATGTTTTGGTTATCAAGGGGCTAGTACAAAACTTATGGCAATGTGTGCAGAAAAAAATATTGGAATGAGTTTTCATACTCCATTTGGTAAATTTCTTTGTAGAGTACAAGGAAAAGTTTCGGGAAATATTTTACTTAGGAAGAAACAATATAGGATTTCTGATGATGAAAATATGTCTTATTTAATTGCTAGGAATTTTGTCATAGGTAAACTTATTAATTATAGAAATGTATTGAATCGTTTTAAAAGGGACTATATAGATAAGTTTGATGATGAAATGAAAAAATCTATTGAATATTTATCAGATGGTATAAAAAATGTTTTGAAATGTGAAGATTTAAATATTTTAAGAGGACTTGAAGGAGTTGGAAGTAAATATTATTTTGATGTTTTTGATAAATTAATACTAGTTGATAAGGAAAATTTTGAATTTAAGTCAAGGAATAGAAGACCACCTATTGATAGAGTTAATGCTTTGCTTTCTTTTGTATATGTACTTCTTTCTCATGATATGGAATCATCTCTTGAAAGTGTTGGACTTGATCCACAAGCTGGATTTTTACATAGAGATAGACCAGGAAGAAGTAGTTTGGCACTGGATATGATGGAAGAATTGAGACCGTATTTATGCGATAGATTTGTATTAAAATTAATAAATACAAAAATTATAAAACAAAATGATTTTGTTGTAAAAGAAAATGGAAGTGTTTTAATTTTAGAGGATGCTCGTAAAAATATACTTACTGCTTGGCAAAAGAGGAAGAAGGATATTGTAATACATCCATTTTTAGGTGAAAAAATAGAAATTGGTCTTATACCATATGTTCAGTCATTATTACTTGCTAGATATTTAAGAGGAGATTTGGAAGAATATCCTCCGTACTTAATGAAATAAACAGAGGTGATTAAGTGCTTATTTTAGTAACTTATGATGTAGAAGTTAATTCTGAAGATGGAGTAAAAAGACTTCGTAAAGTTTCAAAAATTTGTGAAAATTATGGTGTAAGAGTTCAAAATTCAGTTTTTGAATGTATTGTTGATAATTTACAGTTTGAAATGCTTAAAAGTGATATTAGTAAAATAATAGACAAAACACGAGATAGTGTTAGATACTATAATTTAGGAAAATCTGGAAGAAGAAAAGTGCTTCATGTAGGAGCTAAACCTTCTATTGATGTTGAAGATATTATTATAATTTAGTTGCGAAATATAAGTGTACATAAAATTTCTGGAAAGTTCGCAAGACTATATAATATTTGATTTTAACAAAATAATTGATATTGATATCTACAAATAAATTATGTAGAATATTATTGTTCGCATAAATGGAGTTTCTATTTATGATGGATAGTTATTTTTAACTTTAACGGTCGCACCTCACGTAGGTGCGTGGATTGAAATCTGTAAAACATCTGTTGTTTTATCAACCCATATAGTCGCACCTCACGTAGGTGCGTGGATTGAAATACCTTTTGATTTTGTTTTATTTATTAATGATTTAGTCGCACCTCACGTAGGTGCGTGGATTGAAATATCAAGCTTTAAAACATTTAGAGGAAGGTAAAAGGTCGCACCTCACGTAGGTGCGTGGATTGAAATTATTTCCGTTGTATCTTATAATTTGGTTTATATTGTCGCACCTCACGTAGGTGCGTGGATTGAAATTCTTATCGCTCCTTTAACATAAATTGTTATTATGGTCGCACCTCACGTAGGTGCTCAGGAGTTATTTTATTAAGGAGAAAGGATTGAATGATATGTCTTGCAAGGATAGTTTTGTTTATATTGTTTAACCTTCTTGTATTTAGGAACTGATTATTAATAGTTTTTTCATTACATATATAGATGTGGATATTAAAATGTTTTTGTTTGTTTTATCAGAATTAATAAGGTAGATTTTATTGGATGAATTTTTGTAATCGTTATAATTATTTATAAACTTTCTTTACTATTAAGCTTTGAATTTTTGAAATTTCTTCTGATAAATTTTCATTTAGCTGTTTGATATAATCAATATTATTTCTATAGATAACTCCATTTGTATTAATTTTCTTTGCAATCTGATTTATATTGTTAGCTTGATTGGGTAAGAGTTGTTGAATTTTCATAATAGGAGTCATATCTACAACAAAAATTTCTTTTTCAAGAACGCATTTACGTATGAAGAAAGACATTGATTTGAGTTTACTCATAGCCAACTTATTTTCAAAGATTTGTTTTTCTTCATCACTTAAATAAATTTTAAGTTGATTTTTTCTAATTCTATTTTCCATAGTTTTGATCTCCTTTGAAAATTTTTAAAATATAACAAGGAAATATATTTAGATAATAATATGGAGAATAAATAAAAAGCAACTAGGTTTATCTAGTTGCTTTTTATGTTTGAGGAATTACTGAATGAAAAAATATGATATAATAAACAAAAAAGGGAGTTAGTTATGGAGCAAGATAAGTGGGAACTTTGGGAGAATTTAACCTTAAGTAATGACTTTATATTTTCAAAAGTTATGAGAGATAAAGAAATTTGTAGAGAAACTCTTGAGATTCTTTTGGATAAAAAGATTGGTGAGATAACCTACATAGATAACCAGAAAACTATTGATATTAATTATGATGTGAAAAGTGTTCGCCTTGATGTCTACGTTGAAGACGAAAATAGAATTTACAATATAGAAATGCAAGTTATAAATAAAAAAGATTTAGCAAAGAGAAGCAGGTATTATCAAAGTATGTTGGAATGAAGCAGTGTGAAGATATTAAAAATCATGTATTACATAATAAGTTTGCTGAATTTTGGAAAACTAAAATTTAAGACGGAAAACTTTCGCTCTTACCCTTAGTTAATATAAGGTTTGTAGAGTTTGAAAAAAGTTTTCTGTCTTATTTTTTTAAAAAATCTTAGCTAAATCTTTAAACAGTTTTAGTTCGTGCTCAGGTATCACGTGGGTGTATGTTTGCAGAGTAAAAGAGATGTTTGAGTGTCCTAATCTCTTAGATAAAATTTTGTAATTTATATTTTTGTTCAGTAGTAACGTTGCATGTATATGTCGCAAGTCGTGAAATCTAATATTTTTAATGTTGTATCTTTTCAAGAATCTATTAAAGTTCGACGAGAGGACGCGAGGGTTTATTGGTTTACTTAAATCATTAGGATTCGGAAAGACGTATTTAGATGTTTTGTTTTTGTACAATCTTTTTAAAATTCTTACACTTTCTTCCAATAAAATGATTTGACGCACAGAAGATTTCGTTTTAGGTGGTGTTATTCCAGAAAAAGAACCATTTACTATATAAGCTTTCTCAACTTTGATTACATTTTTTACAAAATCTACACAATCCCATGTTAACGCATATACCTCCCCTCTACGCATACCAGTTTCTAGAACTAGATAGAGAATATCGTAATATTTAAATTTCTTTAACAGTGGTAGGTATTTATTTATTTCTTGTTCGCTCCAAATATTTCTAGTTGTATATATTATTTTAGGCAACTTTATTTCATCAAAAACATTATAAGATACAA
>JAGHEJ010000078.1 GCA_017889345.1 Clostridiales bacterium
ACTTCTATGATCCACTTGAGAAAGATATGGATAACGATGGTATTCCTGATAGATATGATAATGATTTTAGAGATAGTGATTACTTTGAGTCTACTTATGATGTTGATGATAATTTTCATGCTAAAGAAGAAACTTTAGAGAAGGAACATAAGCCATCAACCCTTGAGATGATAAAGAAATTTAAAGAAGAGATAAAACTTAAAGACAGCATACAGAAAATGAAAGAATATGAACTATGATTCAAATAAAAATGCAACAAATACATTAAAATAAAGATACAAAATAACTACAATCAATTTTAACACATCTTACATCAATTTTAAGAGAAAATACCTTTTAAAGGTAATATTACATTAAATATGTAAAAATAATCTCTTAAAATTGATTTAGTGAGGTGTGTTTTTTATTTTTATATTGTATAATTTTAATTGAATAATTTTCGAAAATATTTGGAGGTATATAAATTTTATGAGATCTTTTGATTTAAAACCAACTAAAGAAAATTTAATTGAAAATTTAAAAGAAGATAGTTTAGGTAGAAATAGATTAATTTATAGATTTATACAATTACTTTTATCTATTCAAGATGCTACAACTATTTCAATTGATGGAAAATGGGGAAGTGGAAAAACATTTTTTGTTAAACAACCGAAATTAATTTTAGAAGCATATAATTCGAATTTTAAAATTCCAAATAATGATGATGAAAGTGATGATATAAATGAAAAGGATATAGAACAAATTAAAACGATAATGTCTTGTATAGATAAAGATTTTTTTGATGAAACTTTAGTTAATAATCCACAAGTTGTTGTTTATTATGATGCGTGGGAAAATGATGATAAAATTGACCCAGTGTTATCTTTGATATTTAGGATTGTAGAAAGTATAAATGAAAATTTTGATATTAAAATTGACTTTAAAATATTTGACAATATACCAGGATTTAAAAATCTAGTTAGTACTATCAAAGATTTAAAATCAATAGTTAAATTTAATATTTTACTAAAAGAACAAGAGCAAAATATTAATTTAAAACAACAAATCAAATACTTTTTAAATTTTATATTAAATGAACGAGGAAATAAATTAATAATACTAATTGATGAATTAGATAGATGTAGTCCAAGTTATGCAGTTAAAATATTAGAAAGAATAAAACATTATTTTGATGATGATAGGATAATTTTTGTTTTTTCAACTCATTTATCACAATTGACACATACAATTAAAAAGTTTTATGGAGAAGGATATAATTCTTATGAATATTTAAATAGATTTTTTAATATTAAATGTACATTACCAAAAATTGATATTGAGAATTATTGTAAGAATATCGAATTTTTTGATAGTGAACATATAATTAACGATATTAGTAAAAAAATTATTAAAAAATATGATTTATCCTTACGTCAAATAAATAAATTCTACACTTTATTAAAAATTAGTTCATTTAATATTAAAAATAAAGAATATCGTTTTAAAAATGAAAAAGGACAATTTTTTTACATAGCTTTTATTAATACATTAATTATAACATTAAATATTATTGATGGTGAAAAATACAATAATCTTATTAATGGTATGGATTCATCAATATTTATTGATTGGTTATTATATATTTATAATGATAAATTTAAGTATTTTTTTAATGATTTATTATTTGAAAACAAAAGTAATCCCGAAAATGTAAATGATAAATTTAAAGATATATATACAGCTGTATTTATTGAAGAATATACTACAAAAAATCAAATTATTATAGGTGATATGATCTTTGATTCTGAAATAAAAAGTTTAATACAAAATACCACAAATTTATTATCTGATTTTTCTTATTTTGGAGATTAATTTAAGTTTTGAAAAAACATAAATGTATAATATTAAATAGTTTATTTAAATAAAATTATTTAAAATATATAAATAAAAAAAAGGATACAAATTTTCTTGTATCCTTTTTTATAGTTTACATATTTGACAAGGGTAATATCCTTGAGAAAATAAAATTGTTCTATATGCATTGGAATTTTGTTTGTTTGAATTTTTAGTCTTGGTAAGAGACGAACAAAAATCATAATGAAAAACTTTTGTATTTGTGTTCAAAACATATGTTGTAAAATTATTTTTAGATAATGTTTTTGTTAAAGAACTTTAACCTGTTTTATAATCTATATCTATTCATGGTTGAATGTTGTACACAAATACGTTAAATAAAATTCCTTTTCCGTTATCTTTAACTGATTTTGCTTCTACTAAAACTTCATTTGTAACAAGATTATCTCCTTTAAAAATTGGAGTAACTCTATAAAGTACATGATTATTTATTTCTTTAACATAATTAGCAACCATATTTTCAAAAGGAAGAATTCCATGAGTATTTAAATATCTTGTTTTTGTCATTAAAATCTTTTCGTTATCATTTTCAGCAGAAGGATGAAATCCTATAAAATGACATCTATTGTATAAATATTCTTCATCAACGATATTATATTTTACATTGTGTCAACCTGTGGGTTTAATATGATATATATTTTTTCTTTCTTCTGTTGGCATAATATCTTTTTCAATACTTGCAAATGCAACACCAACTCGTCCAAGTCAATCTAAGTCGCTATATTTTTTAAAAGATTTTGTGGTTAAATCTGATTCAGAGAAAAAAGGAATATTGTTATTAATAATTGTATATGGTTCTCCACTGTATTTAGGAATAGAGTTTATAGTAAAAGTTTGGATTGTTTTGTTTATTGTAGAAGCAGATATATTGGATGAGCAATCTAAAAAAATAAAGATAAAATTATAGAACGTAAAAATTTAATTGAAAAAGAATATTCTCTAAAAAAGTTAGTTTTGAAATTAATTATAGGAAAACAATTTTTATATTTAAATATTTTTATATGATATATTATAATTATTTTAGTTTATTAAAATAAAGTGAGGATGGATAAACAAAATGGATAATAAAGAAAATTCGATAAATAGTAAAATAAATTCGTTAATTGGTTTTATTTGGTCTGTTGCAGATGATTGTTTAAGAGATGTTTATGTTAGAGGAAAATATAGGGATATTATTTTGCCAATGACTGTAATCAAAAGATTAGATTCAGTTTTAGAACCTAAAAAGAAACAAGCTTTGGATTTTATAGAAGAGAATCCATTTATTAAAGATTTAGAAGATAAGCATAGCCATATAAGTAGAGCAATAGGAGAATCTTTTTGTAATATATCTAAGTTTAATTTGTTAGATTTAACTTCTTCAACAAATAAACAAACATTAAAAGAGAACTTTATAAATTATTTAGATGGATTTTCTCCTAATGTTCAAGATATTTTAAATAAATTTAAGTTTAGAAATCAAATTGATACTATGGATGAAGCCGATATACTTGGGAGTGTTATTGAAAAGTTTGCAAACTCTAAGATTAATTTAAATCCTCCAATTTATGATGAAACGGGTAATTTAATAAAAGATGGTTTAGATAATCATAGTATGGGTACTCTCTTTGAAGAGCTTATAAGACGTTTTAATGAAGAAAATAATGAAGAAGCTGGAGAACATTTTACTCCAAGAGATGTTATAGAGTTAATGTCAGATTTAGCTTTTTTACCAATTGAAAATGAAATTAAAGATTCTTTATACACCATCTATGATGGTGCAGCTGGAACACTTGGAATGTGTACAGTTGCTGAAGAAAAATTATTAAAAATTGCAAGTAAAAATAATAAGAAATTATCTGTAAGATTATGGGGGCAAGAAATTAACCCTGAAACTTATGCGATAGCAAAGGCAGATATGCTTATTCAAGGTAAAGGAAAGGATTCAGAAAATATTATTTATGGATCAACACTTTCTTCAGATGGACATTATAATATGACTTTTGATTTTATGCTTTCTAATCCACCATATGGTAAGACTTGGAAGAATGATGAAGACAAACTAGGTGGTAAAGGAGATATACTAGATCCACGATTTGTTATTAATTTTGATGGTAATCCAGAATTTAAAATGTTACCTAAGATAAGCGATGGTCAATTATTGTTTTTACTCAATAATATTTCAAAAATGAAACCACATGGAAGTAGAATTGTTGAAGTACATAATGGTTCATCTATTTTTACAGGTGATGCAGGGTCAGGAGAGAGTAATGCAAGAAGATATATGATTGAAAGTGATTTAGTTGAAGCAATCATTGCATTACCAGAAAATATTTTTTATAACACAGGAATTGGTACATTTATCTGGGTATTATCAAATAAAAAGGAAGAAAAACGAAAAGGTAAAATTCAATTAATTGATGCTACTGGTTTTGGAAGTTCTCTTAGAAAAAATTTAGGTAAAAAGAATTGTGAATTGACTCTAAATGATAGAGAAACAATTATGAAATTGTATTTTGATTTTGCAGATAACGAACAAAGTAAGATTTTTGATAATAAAGACTTTGGATATTGGAAGATTTTAGTTCAAAGACCACTTAGAAAGAAAGTTATTTTGAATAAAGATACCATAGATAAAATTCAACAAATATATAATAGCTTAGATTTGTTAAATGAAAATATTGAATTGGATTCTAAAGTTGTTGAGAGTGTGGGACTTAAAAATTCTAGGTCATCTTTATTAGAGTTAAAGAAAACAAGTAGTATGAGTGCTTTATTAGAAGTGTTAAAGAAATTTGAATCTGAAAATTCTTATATGGATTTTGGAAAGTTTGAAAAAGACTTTAATGAAGAATTGAAAAAATATAATATAAAAGGACTGTCTTTCAAAATCTGTGAAAAGATTGGTCTTGTTGATTTTTTTGTTTTTAAAGATGAAAATGCAGAAATTGTAAAAGATTTAAAGGGAAATATTATTTCAGATGATGAATTAAATGATACTGAAAATATTCCTTTTAATTATGATGGGGGAATAGAGGAGTATTTTAAAAATGAAGTTTTACCTTTTGTTCCTGATGCTTACATAAATGAGAATGAAACCAAGATAGGGTATGAAATTAGTTTTACCAAATATTTTTATAAACCTAAGAAATTAAGAAGTGTTGAGGAAATAGTTAATGATCTTAAACAAATTGAAAAAGAATCAGAAGGTTTATTTGAAAGTATTTTGGAGGGATTAATTTGAAAAAATATGAAAAATATAAGAGTGTTGACTTGACTTGGTTAAATGAAATACCTAGTCATTGGGAAAGTAAACGAATTTCACGAATATTTGATATACGAAAAGAAAAAAATTTCCCAATTAAAACAAATAATATATTATCTTTAAGTGCTAAATACGGAGTATCCTTATATTCTGAAAAAAAAGAGACTGGTGGAAATAAATCGAAGGAAGATTTATCATCATATAATTTATGTTATCCAGATGATATTTTAGTCAATTGTATGAATGTAGTTGCTGGTTCAGTTGGAATATCAAAATATTTTGGAGCAGTTAGTCCTGTATACTATCCTTTGGTAAATATAAACAAAGAAAATAATTATATTTATTATATGGAGTATGTATTTCGTAATTATAATTTTCAAAGAAGTCTTGTGGGGTTAGGTAAAGGAATACAGATGTCTGAATCAGAAGATGGAAAATTATTTAGAGTTAGAATGAGAATCTCGTGGGATATATTAAAAACACAATCAATACCTGTTCCACCATTTGAAGAACAAAAACAAATTGCTAAGTATCTTGATTGGAAAATTAATGAGATTGATAAATTGATTGAAAAAGAACAAAATAAATTGATTTTATTAAATAAATACTTAAAAATTAAAGTTTGTAAAATAATTACAAATTCAGAATCATTAAATTCAAGTTGGTCTATAGACATGGAATGTTTCAATAGTGTTAAATTATCCAAGATAGCATCATTAAAGAACGTAAAAGCTAGCAAAAGTTTAAGGTATATAGGTTTAGAAAATATTGAGCAATGGACAGGGAATTATAAAACTAATACTGATATTTATTCTTATGCTGATGCTAAATTAATAAATGCAGGAGATATTGGAATTGGATTACTTAGACCATATCTTGCAAAAGTTTTCTTATCAAATGGAACGTATGCTGTATCTTCTGAAATTTGTGTACTTAACAACATTAAAATAAATAAGAAATTTCTTAAAGAAGTTTTATTAAATATTAAATTTATAGATGAATTAAATTCCTCTACTTATGGTACTAGAATGCCAAGAGCAAATTGGGATTTTTTAAAAAATATGAAAATTCCAATTTATCCCCCAGATATTGAAAATTTTAAAGTACATAAAATTTTAGAATTAAAAAATAAAATAAATACTATTGAAATAAATACTAAATTAATAATTGAAAATTTAAATGAACTAAAAAATTCTATAATTTCTGAAGTTGTAACAGGAAAAATAGATGTAAGAGATGTTATTATACCTAAATATGAAAAATTAAATATTAATGAAGTTATTAAAGAAGATTCATTTGAGAAAGGCATAGAAAGTGATGATGAATAAGAAAAATATGAATGAAAATGGGTTTGAAACTTCTATTGTAGACTATCTTGTACAAATTAATGAATATGAAGAAGGTTCAAATAATACTTATGATAAAAAGTATGCAGTTGATATAGAGAGATTATTCAGATTTTTAGAATCAACTCAAAAGCAAACTTATGATTTATTAAAACTTTTTGATGAGCAAAAAAGAATAGAGTTTATTAAAAGATTAAGTAATGAAATACATAAACGTGGTATAAATGATGTACTTAAAAATGGCATTAATTATTATCCAGCAAATAATGTTGTAATGTTTTATTTAACGCCTAACGAAAAAAATCCTACAGCAGTTAAAAATTTTAATATGAATATTTTTTCAGTTACTAGACAGTTAAATTATTCTGAAATCAATGAAAATCTTGCTTTAGATTTATGTGTTTTTATAAATGGTTTACCTGTAATTACAATGGAATTAAAAAATAGAGTAACTGGTCAAAACTATATGCATGCTGTTGAACAATATAAAAATGATAGAGATTGTAAAGAAGTGTTATTTTCATTTAAAAGATGTATTGCACATTTTGCAGTAGATGAAAATGAAATTATGTTTACAACTAAAATATCAGGTGAATCTACATATTTTATGCCTTTTAATAAAGGAAATAATGGTGGAGCAGGAAATCCTCCAAATAATGGAACAATGACAGATTATCTCTGGAAAGATTTACTAAACAAAAGAGAATTAACTAATATAATTGAAAACTTTGTACAAGTAGTTAAGGAAAAAGGCAATCGTGAAAAACAAATTTTTCCACGTTATCATCAATGGAATGTTGTAAGAAAAATATTAAAAGATGTTAAAGAGAACGGTATTGGTAAAAAATATTTGATTCAACATAGTGCTGGAAGTGGAAAATCAAATTCTATTACATGGCTTGCTTATCAATTAAGTTCACTTGAAAAAGATGGGAAAATACTTTTTGATTCGATTATAGTTGTTACAGATAGAAAAAATTTGGATACTCAATTAAATAATAATTTAAAAGCTTTTTTACAAGTTAATAGTAATCTAGGTCATGCAAATAATACAAGTAAACTTAAGGATTTACTTGTATCAGGAAAAAGAATCATTATTAGTACAGTTCAAAAATTTCCATACCTTCTTGATATTATTGGTAAAGATCTACAAAATAAAAATTATGGGATTATTATAGATGAAGCACATTCATCACAAAGTGGACGTGCTTCTGCAAGTATGAATATGGCTTTATCTGGTGGCGTAGATGAAGAGAAAGATATTGAAGATTTAATTAATGATATAGTTAAAAAACGAAAAATGTTAAAGAATGCGTCTTATTTTGCATTTACTGCTACACCTAAATCTAAAACATTAGAAATGTTTGGAATGGAAAATCCAGATGTTCCAGAACAAAAAATTCCTTTTGATAATTATTCTATGAAACAAGCAATTGAAGAAGGATTTATCTTAGATGTTTTAAAACATTATACAACTATAGATAGCTATTATAAAATTAAGAAAACAATTGATGATAATCCTCAATTCGATAAACAGAAATCAAGTAAAAAAATTAGGAAGTTTGTTGAAGATCATAAAGATGTAATCGAAGAAAAGGCACAAATAATGTTAGACCATTTTCATAGTTGTACTGCACATAAGTTAAAAGGAAAAGCTCGTGCTATGATTGTTACTGCGAGTATTGAAAGAGCTATAAAATATTATTATACAATTTTAAAATTATTAGAAGAAAGAAATAGTCCATATAAACCGATTATTGCATTTTCTGGAAGTAAAACATATGAAGGAAAAGAAGTAACAGAAAGTGATATAAATGGATTTTCAGATAGAGAAACACCTGAAAAATTTAAAGAAGATCCTTATAGATTTTTAATTGTAGCTGATAAATATCAAACTGGTTATGATGAACCATTATTACATACAATGTATGTTGATAAAATACTAAATGATGTTAAGGCAGTTCAGACTTTATCACGACTTAATAGATGTATGTTTGGTAAAGTCGATACTTGTGTTTTAGATTTTGCAAATAAATCTGAAGAAATTATGAAGTCTTTTTCTAGGTTTTATAAACAAACAATTTTAGAAGGAGAAACTGATCCAAATAAATTGTACGATATATTAAGCGAAATTGAAAATTGTCAGGTTTATACTGATACTTTGGTTGATGAGTGTGTTAGAGTATTTTTAGAAAGTGGAGATAGAGCATTAATTGATTCGATGTTAGATTCTTGTGTTGAAAATTATAAAAATCTTGATGAAGAAAACCAAGTTATATTTAAATCTGGGGCAAAAGCTTTCGTTAGAACTTATAATTTCTTAGCATCAATTTTACCAATATCTCAACCACAATGGGAAAAAATATCTATTTTCTTAACATTACTTATACCTAAACTACCTGCTCCAAAGGAAGAAGATTTATCTAAAGGAATATTAGAATCAATAGACTTAGAAAGTTATAGAGCTCATAAGAATGAAGAAATGAGTATTAGTTTAAGTGATGAACACTCAACAATTAATCCTATGGGAGCGTCTATAGGAAATAAACAAGAAGTTCAAATAGAATTTTTAGATGTAATCGTAAATAATTTGAATGATATTTGGGGTAATATTCAGTGGAACGATAAGGAAAGTGTTGCAAAACAAATAAATAATTTACCTGATGCTATAATGAAAAATGAATCCTTTAGAAATACTATGAAAAATTCAGATAAACAAAATTCACGAATAGAATTTGAAAGAGTTTTAGAAGATATAATGCAAGATATGATTAAAGATAACTTAGAACTATTTAAACAATTTAGTAGTAATAAATTATTTAAAAAATATCTTGAAGATATGATTTTTGAAAGAGTTTATAATTCTAAATTTGAAAATTAAATATATGGGACGGAAAATTATGATTCGTAATGAGATTAAGTATAAGGGAGAAGTTATTCTTACGATTTATCACAAATTAAATGGGGGTAAGAAATTAGAAAAAGAATGTCCAGATATAAAAGATTTGGTATTTATTCAAAAAAATGTTTCAAATATTTCTGATGATGAAATTATTAAAAAATATAAATATAAGATTAAAGAAGAAGGGTTATTACCAGCAGGAGCTAATAAAAATCCATATTTTGATAAGACGTGTGCTAAAATGATTCATTATAAATGTGATAAACCTAAGAATATATTTAAATTATTAGATAATATCTATATTTTAAATGATATATCTATTGATGAATTAAATAAAATAAATAATTTTATAGAAAAATATACAGGATTTAAGGTTGAAAAAAATTTTACTTTATATGGAGATGTGTTTATTTTTGAACCTATAGTATGCGATTATTCTTTCAATAAAGGGTATATTGAATTTAGAAATATTCCACTTGAGAGTAAGGTTTTAATGACTTTAAAATCTGGGGAAAAAGTTATAGACCATAAAACAAAATATATTGAAGATAAAAATGTAAATGTATTTATAGGTGAAAATTGGACATCTATAGATTTAAGTATTTTTAATGATAATGAATTAATTTATATAGAAGAGTTTTCACCGATGAGAATACTTAGGTTAAGTACAAATTTGATACATTCTACTAGTTATAATTTTGGAAATAAAAAATATAAAAATTGCGAAGTGAATTTTGATATTCATTGTGGTGAACAAAAGTATGATTATTTCAGTCCATCGATGAGTGATTATGAAAAATTTATTTCAAATACTAACGAATATATACTTAAAATTACAGATTCTAGAGAAAAAAAGAATGAAATAATATTTGTTAAAAAGGATGAAATTAAACAAAATAATAATTTTATAGCGTATATATGTAACTTTATGACTAAGAGCTATTGTGATGAATTATGGATATTTGACCCATATCTTTTACATGATACAGATATTTTTATAGATTGGATAAAATTTTTAAGTGGAGTTAATACACAAAAAATAAATATTGTTATTAGCAAAGATAAATTAAAAAAAGATACGAATAAACCTATACAAATTGTAAAAAAAGAAATAGATAATAAAATTAATTCATTAAAAAATTTAATCTTAAGTAATATAAATAAGATAAATAAAGATATATATGTTTATTCGACAGAAAAAAATAATAATATACATGATAGATTTATACTAAAGAAACAAAATATATCAAATAGTGTAAGTATATTTTCTGGATTATCAATAGGTGCATCTTTTAATTCATTACATAATAATTATTATTGTATTTACGAATTGGATAATAATATATCGGAATATATTTTTAATAATATAATTAAGTGTGTAGAAAATAAATTATCTAATATTAGTATAAAAGTAAGTGAAAATAATCATATAAACAAAAAATTGAAACGAGATTTATGTAAAAATAGAAAGCGATTTGAAATATCTAAGAAAGATATTAAAGATTTAGAAAAAAATATATATTATTGGAGATACGATGAAATTAATTATGTATATTCTCAAGGAGAAGAAATAGGATTAGAACTAAAAAATAGACTAAGAAAAAATAAAGAATTAGGTTATTTTTTATATGAAGAATTAAAAAATATTTTAAAAGATGAAATGTTTAATTACTATCCAATAAATAATATAATTTCATTTCATGAAAATACATTATTCAAAAATACATGTTTAATACAAACTATTAAACTGTTATTTTTAATAGATCCAGTAAGGTTTAGAGAATTAGCTTTAAAGGAAGATAAGTATAATTTTATAATAAACAACTTGATACATAATTTTGAAATTTATTTTGATTTTGATTTAATTAAAGGTATTATATATAAAGTTGATAAATCAGACGAAATTACAAATTTAAATAGAAATATAGGATTATATCTATTTATACAAAATATTAAAGATGGAAAAATTAATGAATGTGATAAATTTTTTAAGAATTTATCAACTTTGCTTAAAGTCGATTTAATTATTAATGGATTAAGTCGCAATAATGTTTGTAAAACTAATTCTGATATAAAAAATAATATAGATTTTTTTAGAAAATTTATTGATAATGAATTTATTAATGAATTTTTCAATCAACTTAAAAATGGTAAAAAAGTTAAAGATATATTTCATTTAAAGGAAATTGTAGAATTTTTAACAAAACAACATATAAATGAAAAGATATCGATTTCAATTATCGATATCTTAGGTAACTTTATACAAAAAAACATTATTAGTATTTATGATATTGAGGAATGTTTTGAATATACGATTTCAATATTGAATAATTTAGAATCCAAATTTATAGATGAATTTAAAGAAAAACTTAAACTTATAGACAAAGATTTAATGTGTGAAGAAATAGATAAATTTGTTAGAAGGATTATTTTTAATAATGATAATGAAAAGCATAAATATATAAATAGGATATTAAATGAATTTAAGAATTAAAATACAATTAATGCTCTATTTGATTTATAAGTAATTTTTTATAATTTTTATATATTTTATTTAATTTATAAACTTGATTATTAATTTCAGAATACTCTTTTAGAAGGGTATTCTTTTTTTGCTCTAAATCTTCCAGTTCTCCAAAAATCTCTTTTGTAGTTGGCATTTTAGAATAATGATGTTTTAAAAATTTCAAAGCATTTTTATATTTGTTTTCATTAACTTTGTTATTTTTACGATGAGTGTTGACCATATTAATACATTCCATAACTTTAGAGAAATGGTTAATTTTAACTTCATATATTTTAATCTTATCTTGTATATCTTGAAGTTTTTTGATATTTTCTTTTATGGTATTTTCAAGAGAAAAAAGAGAATTAATATTTTGATTTCTCATTTCAAGTAGAGTATTTGATAGGATTTTAAGATTCTCTTTTCTTGCCCAATGAGTATAACTTTTACTTGATTTAATTTTTTCATTTGAAGTATCAATTAATTCTTTAACTTTGGTTTCTTTAATTCGTTTTCTTAAATTTTCTTCAGTATAATCTTCTCCAATAATTTTAGATCTCGTAAATCTTTCCTTATCTTTATGTTTAA
>JAGHEJ010000079.1 GCA_017889345.1 Clostridiales bacterium
ATAGGGAGAGGTTTTATAGGAGCTGTACTTAGAAAATCCTCTTATAATGTTTTATTTTGTGATGTAAATAGAGAGATTATAGACAAAATAAATGAAAAGAAAAGCTATAAATTATTTATAAAAGATAGTGAATCTAGAGAAGAAATTATAGATATTGTAAGAGGAATATATGCAGACGATAATAATTTGATTAATGAAATAGCTCAAAGTGATATTATAACAACTGCTGTTGGAGTTCTTGTTTTACCTAAAATTTCTAAAAGTATAGCAGACGGTATAAAAAATAAAATTAAATTAAATAACAAGAAGTATTTAAATATAATAGCTTGTGAAAATGCAATCAATGCAACGGAGATATTAAAAAATGAGGTTTTAAAATATTTAAATGATTGTGAAAAAGAGTTTTGTGAAAAGTTTGTTGGGTTTGCTAATTGTTCAGTTGATAGGATTGTTCCACCTTGTGATGTAAATTCAATTGATGTTTTTGTAGAAGAATTTTATGAATGGAATGTTCAAAAAGATCAAATACTAGGAGATCTAAATATTGATGGAATGAATTTAGTTGATAATCTATCTTCTTATATTGAAAGGAAATTATTTACTTTAAATACAGGTCATACAATGACTGCATATTTAGGATTTTTAAAAGGATATGAAACAATTTACGATAGTATAAATGATAAATTTATATATGATAACGTAAAAGAAGCTATGATTGAAAGTGGAGAAGGGCTTATACAAAAATATTCTTTTAATAGAGAGAGTCATTTAAAGTACATTGATAAAATAATTAATAGGTTTAAGAATCCACATTTAATTGATGATGTGTTAAGAGTTGGTAGGGAACCTATGAGAAAACTTTCTAAAGATGATAGATTTGTAAAACCTATTTTAACTTCTTATAGCTATGGGAAAAAAATTGAAAAACTTTGTTTAGGAGCGGCATGTGCTTTGAAATTTAATTCACCTAAAGATGATAGTAGTTTAAAAATGCAAGAAATAATAAAGGAAAAAGGTGTGTTAAATGCTTTTAGAGAGATTTCAGGAATTAGTGAAGAGGAAATTTTAAATAAAGTTGTAAAATATTTTAATGAAATTAAAAGGATTGTTTAAAAATGGAGATTATACAAATAATTTCCATTTTATTTTTTGATTTTAAAGCCCTATTTGTAGTATTATGAGGTAATTAAAGATATTTTACAAATGGTGAGTTATGAGAGGATTAAAGATATTAATTTTTTTAAGTTTATTTGTTATAGGAATAGTTTGTATAAATTTTTTAATTTCTGGAAAAGAGACTAAGGTTGTTTCCGTAGGGGAACAGAGTTATAAAGGAATTATTGTTATAGATCCAGGCCATGGAGGGGAAGATACTGGTGCTGTTAGTCAAAATAATATTAATGAAAAAGATGTTGTTCTTGATATATCTCTAAAATTAGGAGAAAAACTTGAGGAAAATAATTTTAAAGTTTATTTTACAAGGAAAAGTGATGAAGCTCTTGGAAATACTGTAAGAAGTGATATAATTAACAGGGCAAAATTTATAAATGCACGAAATGCCGATATATTTTTATCTATTCATTTAAATGGATTAGATATGGAAATTGCAAAAGGAGTTGAAAGTTATAGTAGATTTTTAGATGATAAAAGTTATTTATTAGCTGAAAGTATACAAGATGAATTATCTTCTATTGAATATACAAAAGATAGAGGAATTAAAGAGACTAATGAAAAAAGTTTAGGAATTTTAAGATACACAAATATACCAGGTGTTTTATTAGAATTGGGTTTTATTACAAATAGTGAAGATGAAAAATATTTGATTTCAGAAGAAGGACAAGATATTATAGTTGGTTGTATATTAAATGGAATTTTAAATTATTTTAATGAAATTGATAGAGGTTAATATGAAAAAAATTGATTTATTAAAAGATGATTTAAGAAGAATATTTTTTAGGTATTTGATTCCAGGTATTTTATCTTCTCTTGCTGTATCTCTTTATATTTTTGTTGATACAATGTTTGTTGGACTTGGAGTTGGAAGGTATGGACTTGCATCTTTAAATATTGCAGTTCCTCTTTTTACTGTGTTTACTTCAATATATTTATGTATAGGTATTGGTGGATCAAATATTGTTTCCATAAGTAGGGCCAAAAATAATGGAGAGGGTAGTAATAAGATTTTTATTAACGCTTTAATTTTTGCTCTTTTACTCGGTATTATAATAGCTATTTTAGGAGTAATTTTTGTTGATGAAATAGGGATATTTTTAGGAGCTACAGAAGAGATAAGGGATTTATTTCGAGAATACTTTTCGATTTTAGTTGGTTGTACTTGGGCGTTTTTAATTGCTGGAGTTTTAGGATGTTTTATTAGAAATGATAATAATCCAAAACTTGTTATGACGGCTACAATTATTGCAAATCTTGTTAATGTAGTTTTAGATTATGTGTTTATATTTATATTTCATATGGGAATGACAGGGGCAGTTTTAGCTACGGTTATTTCTCCTTTTGTTAATATAACAATATTGTTAACTCATTTTAGAAAAGATACGTGTACACTTAAGTTTGTAAAGGTTAAATTTAATTTTAAAATAATATCGCAGATATTAAGTAATGGATTTGGAACATTTATTCTTGAGTTTTGTAGAGGAATTAGCATATTTATGTTTAACAATATTTTTGTACGATTAGGAGGAAATGCGTATGTTGCTGCTTATGGAATTATATCAAACGTATCTTATGTTTTAATTTGCATTTTCTCAGGAATTGCTCAAAGTATTCAGCCTATAGTAAGCTCAAATTATGGAGCGAAGCTTTATGATAGGGCTAAGAAATCATTTATATATGGATTTATAACATCAATTATATTTGGAGTATTGGCGTATATTTTGGTATTTTTCTTTGCAGAAAATATATGTGCTCTTTTTGGAAAAGAGGATATTGAACTTATAAACATAACAGCTTATGGAATGAGAATTTATTTTGTGGGATGTATTTTCATGGCATTTAATATAGTTACTATATATTTCTTTCAATCTATTAATAAGGCTAGAAAATCCATGATGATTTCAATGTCATCAGGAATTATATTTATAATAATTGGATTTATAATTTTAATACCAAAACTTAATACTCTTGGAGCATGGATGGTATATCCATTTGCAGAGATTTCAGGATTCATAGTGAGTTTAATTATTATTTATACAAATAAGCTTAAAACAACAAAAGAGTTATCCATTTAGGTGGATAAACTCTTTTTATTATGATAAAATTAGGAAATAATTGAAATTTTTAATATGAGTTTAAATTCACTAAATATCAATGAAAAAACTAATAATAAATTATAAATTTAATTAAATTATTTGTTTTAATGAATATATATTCATTTACAAACATACTTTTTAATATTATATTATATAGTAATATCTCAAGAATTAAGAATGAAAGAGGATTAAAATTTTTATGATGATCTCAAATGTTAAGGAAGTAGCAGAAATTTTGAGGGTGTTGTCTAATGAAAATAGACTAAACATTGTTTGTTATTTATTAGAAAGACCTATGACTGTAAGTGAGCTTCATAGTAGGCTTAATCATGTAACGCAGTCAGCGTTATCTCAACACTTATCAACTTTAAAGGCCCATAAAATATTGGTATCTCATAAATCGGGATTAGCAATTACATATTCTATAAATGATCAAAATCTTAGCAAACTTATAGAAGTGTTAAAAGAAAATTATGGGTATTAAAGTGAATCATTATTCATAACATATTTGAAATATATATGAGCATATCTTTTAAGTTAATATATAGATTTTTTGTTTTAAAATTGATTTTTGATTGGCGTGTTTATGGCTTTTGTCGTAACACGTCAATTTTATTTTTGGGATATATTGACAAAAGTTCATATATTACTTAGAATTTATTTACAATTTATATAAAATTTAGAATTTTAAGAGACTGAATAAATTTTTCAACAATTGATTTAAAAATTCAAAGATTTAGTTTTAGTTATTGTGAGGAGATTATGTTGAAAAATAATAGTAAAGTTAAAAAAGTATTAGCGCTTTCCTTTTGTTCTAGTGCTTTTATTATTTCTGGAATAAGTGCCAGCGCTACTATGAAAAAAGCTTTAACTTCTGCTGCAAGTACTGTTTCAATTTCATCATCAAGAAAAACATCTATGGGATCTTCGTTAAGTACTTGGAGTAGTTACAAAGGTAGGATGGAAGAAATTAAAGGTCAAGGTTCATCTTTAGGGAGTCAGAAAAAATTAAGGAAACCTGATTTTATATCTGGAAAATTTATAGATCCGACTGGGCAAGAATCTATATTACCTGTTTATACTAAGGTTTCAGATGAGGGATTAAAAGTAAAATATGTTAAAAATCAAGATGGAGAAGATATAGTAGTAACGCATATTGGAAGTGGAGTTTATTCAAAAACTTTATCTACAGAAGAGGCAAGAGTTTTTGATCAAAAAAATCATCAAGTTCTTCAAAATGGAATTGACACTTTGGGAAGAGAAAAGTTAATTATTGTAATTGAGGGAACTTCTAAAGAAATGGCTTTTGAGTTAGATACTGGAACATGGCGTGATATAATGAAAGGTTTAAATGGACAAATTTATTTGGGTAATCAAATAAATGTCTTTAGATTACCTCCTGATATTAGAAATAAAGTATATAGAGATTTTAAAGTTATTACTGCTTATGCAGCACCACTTACGAGTCTTGGTACTTTAGGTAAGGGTGAATAAAAATTATGAGGGAAAATAATGAGTTTTAAAAAAATGAAAAAACTTGAAAAAGCTTTTGCTATTTCTGTATTATCTGGTATTTGTTGTTTTAGTACTCAAGCTACAGAAGAAGCTAAAGCTATTTTTAATAAAAAACCAAAATTGCCTCCTACATCTATCCCAGGTGTACGTAGTTCTAAAATAATGGGAACTGGACCTGGTGGTTTTACTATTCGAGAGGTTAAGGGTGTTCTATAAGATGGTAATAATGAAATTGCTGAAAGGAATACATTACTAGCAAGTATAAAAACTGAGATAGGTATTAATAGAACAGGAGCTGAAAGAAAAGAATTATTTACAAAAAAGGCTTGGGAATTAGTACAGTATGAGCCTGATACATATAAGAGAGATTTTAAAAACCGTTTTAGGTCTCATACTCATATAGATAATAAAAATGATATAAAAGTTAAGGTGAATATTAATTTAGGTAATGGCGAACTTGAGAATATGGTTGTAAAAACAGGTGGTAAACGTCATTTTATTAATGTAAAAACAGGTGGTAAACGTCATTTTATTAATGTAAAAAC